>NZ_AUFX01000011.1 GCF_000426725.1 Sporocytophaga myxococcoides DSM 11118
AAAAAAAAAACGATCTGTATAAATGTAGATCGTTTTTCATAAAATGTTTAGGCTCGTATCAATTTGCTATTGATACGAGCCTTTTTTGTTTATAATAATATTTTAGTATCTGTATTCGTCGGACTTGTAAGGCCCTTCTACTTTAACACCGATATAGTTAGCTTGGTCTGTTGACAAAGTATCTAATTCAACACCAATTTTAGAAAGGTGCAAACGAGCTACTTTCTCATCCAGATGTTTAGGAAGTGTGTAAACTTTGTTTTCATAGTTAGAACCATTTGTCCAAAGTTCCAACTGTGCTAATGTCTGGTTAGTGAAAGAGTTGGACATTACGAAAGACGGGTGACCAGTAGCGCATCCAAGGTTTACCAAACGGCCTTCAGCAAGAATTAGAATATCTTTGCCTTTGATTGTATACTTGTCAACCTGAGGTTTGATCTCGATTTTAGACTTACCATGATTTGCGTTTAGCCAAGCCATATCAATTTCGTTATCGAAGTGACCGATATTGCAAACGATAGCCTTATCTTTCATAGATTCAAAATGACGGCCAACGATAATATTAAAGTTACCTGTAGCTGTAACGATAATATCAGCACGTTTCACAGCATCATCCATTTTCTTAACTTCATAACCATCCATAGCTGCCTGCAATGCACAGATCGGATCTATCTCTGTAACAATTACACGAGCACCTGCTCCACGCAATGAAGCTGCAGAGCCTTTTCCTACATCACCATAACCAGCAACTACAGCAACTTTACCAGCCATCATCACATCTGTAGCACGACGGATAGAATCTACCAATGATTCTTTACATCCATATTTGTTGTCAAACTTAGATTTAGTAACTGAATCATTGATATTAATTGCAGGCAAAGGTAATTTACCTTTTTTCACACGCTCATGTAAGCGTAATACTCCGGTAGTTGTTTCTTCTGATATACCTTTGATATTTGGTACTAATTCAGGATATCTATCAAGTACCATATTCGTCAAATCTCCACCATCATCAAGGATCATGTTCAATGGCTTTCTGTCCTCCCCGAAGAACAATGTCTGCTCAATACACCAGTCAAATTCTTCTTCATTCATACCTTTCCAGGCATAAACAGAAACACCGGCAGCAGCAATAGCAGCAGCAGCGTGGTCCTGCGTAGAGAAGATATTACATGACGACCAGGTTACTTCAGCTCCTAATTCAATCAATGTTTCAATTAATACAGCTGTCTGGATAGTCATGTGCAGACAACCTGCAATACGAGCTCCTTTTAATGGTTTAGAAGGGCCGAATTCTTTGCGAATTGACATCAGACCTGGCATCTCAGCTTCAGCTAAGCTAATTTCTTTTCTGCCCCAATCGGCCTGACCGATATCTTTTACTTTGTATTTTTCGAATGTTGCAATCATAATATTAGTTGTTTTTAAAGATTTCATTTCAAACAGATGAAATTTTTCCATCTGATTACTAAATTCTTTACTTGCAATAATTAAATACAAAGCTAGGTCCTTTAGAATTTATTACCTAACAATCCAGCAAACTTAGAATAAACGTCTATATAAATATAAAATAAAGAAAATTTATCTAAATCAGCATGTCAAATTTCAATTTTATAGAATATTTTTCTAGTGATAATTTCAGAAAATGAGATTCTTGATTTTAGTGTGATGGTTCTTTATTATGTTTTGCTTTAATGTCTACCTATTGACTTTTTATATTCATGGTTCAAAATTATTCCATTGAATATATTCCATTGAAAAATAGCTAATCCTATTAATAATCCTTCTCTTCCAATCAGCGCATATGGTAAAAATGCTAATCCACTCAATAATGCTGTTACAATAATTTGCATAACGGAGATATCTCTTTTTAGGATTACCTTAGTAATTATTAAGTACAGTGATGAACCAAATATACCTGCAACTATAGTGATGTACTTAATTCCTCCCTCCCCACTAAATAGCCATACACTGCAATGATAAATCAAAACTGATAAAATAAGATGAACTAAAATCTTATTATCGCCATTCAACTTATAGTAAGTTGTTACTAAAGGAAATGTCAGACCTGGCAAGAACATCATAACAGAAATAAATAGCATTTTTAATCCTTCGTTAAAGTCAACAGACCAGGAAAAAATAAAATAAATGATTCCGGTTGTTAAAGAATTTATTAGTGGTTTGTTTCGATTGTAAAACTCCATTATTGTCGTACTATTTCTGCCAAGAACTCTTATATGAAGTAAGCATAATTGATTAAATCAAAAAAATAAAATATTCTTTCATGATCCCCAATGTACAAAAAAACTTCTACTTTCTTATTGCTAAATAGGTCTCTATAAAATTAATGTTAAGTCTCATCAGCAGCAATAAATCATTGTACTCATATTCCAAATGTGTTGTTCACGTTTGAATTATTCATTTGTATACGGTTTACATCTAAAAACCAAATACATGAAAGAAAAATACTCAACAAACGAAACAACAGTTTCTATACTTTCTGAATCAGCATTTTTGATATATAATTATATAACAAAGCATCATTATCATTCGCCCCTAATCCATCCTTCCTTAAATTTATAATCAGAAATCATTAAGTTACTATTTGTATCTGAAGTTCTATTCTTCAATAATTTACTATAATAACATTCCAAGAAATGAAAAAAAAACTCTTAACTTTTGCTGCTATTGCTGCTATTACTCAAATCCAGGCACAATCTTCATCAACAGGAACAGGCATGTGTCCAGGAGGCTTTACTGAAGATTTCTCAAATACTAAAAACTATTCCAATCCAGAAGGCCTTGGAGGGCTTAATTGGTGGGAGTATGATAAAGGTCCATTTTATACCATTGCAAGAAATCCCAACAATAAGACATTAGATGTTAAGCTTAACATTTTAGCCAAACGATATGAGCCAATGGGAGTGTCATTTGGAGACAAAACAATAAATGGAATAAAAACCAAATACACATTAGACTTTACTAAAGATTTTTCATATGAACTTACAATAAAAAACAATACTTCCACTACCATTATTGTAAGGCTTGCAGCTGTTGATATTGCTGGCAGACAACTATCATTAAATGGGATTCCTAAATCAGCAGATGCTTGGAAATCTGGCATTGAGATTAAAATTGAATCCGGACAAACAGGTATATTGGGAGAAAATTCAATAAACAGCTCTGGTTCGGAAAATCTTGGTACATTTACCAATTGCTCTGATGTGCGCTGGAATAATGGTGTGGCAACTATTCTTACTGATTTTGATTATACCAAAGTAACGGGATTTAATATCACTGTTATTGATGGAATAAACAATCCACCAAAAGCTGTAACAGGTATGATAGAAATTCACCACATAACCATAGGTAATACTTCATGTCTATCCAACATTACTACTGAAATTCCTTTTGAAACAACAAATAATTCTTCACTATCGGTTTTCCCAAATCCCGTTACCAATGGCACTATCTATTTTAATGAGGTGATAGAAGAAATCTATGTCTATGATATGTTAGGACAATTAGTAAAAACCGAAAATAATACAAACAACGTATTTGTAGGAACTCTAAGGAAGGGTATCTACAATCTTAGTACTTCTATGGGAAATACTGTATTTATTATTCCCTGATCCGTTTTTCTTACATATGATCAGGTTTTCATTTTTATTGCACAAGATTAAATGTAGGAAACTATATTCTTCCTATGGTTGATCTTTAATCATTAAGAGCTTGTATCTAATAAACAAAAATCCAATTGAGAGTTAATTTCTAAAAAGGCATTAGCTTTTTTAATGGCCCCTAAGACGTATGATTTCTTTAGACATAATACTTACACAGTTTTCGTTTCACGCTCTAGCATATACTACAACAAAAGGCTTACACTCAGAGGTTTTTCCTATGAACATAAGCCTTTATAACTTAAAATGTTGACTTGTATAATCAATCTACATTTCAACCGTTTTTCTATTTCTCTTTCTCCAATGCCTTCCTTTATGACAGTCTGCATCGATTTCCTTGTTGCTTTCTTTATCTATTAACTTCCCATTCTCCTGCATTGTATAATCAACATCAGCTTTCCAGCAGACACCTTTCCTACCTTTAAAACTAAATTTTCTACCTCCTTTACTTTTATCATTCATTACGACAGCCGGTGTTAACTTACCCTTGACAGATTCATCAAGACGGATCTTTTTTCCTACTGGTACAAGAATATTTACTACAACTGTTTGCCCTCGCCATTTGTCATTTTTAGAAATTGAAAACCCATTTGCAAGGTCCAACATACTGTCTTTTATTTCCACTTTGTATTGTAGTTTTTCAGCTCTATCTATCGCAGCATCTTTAGTAGAACCAAAGCTGTAGGTTCTTACAGAAACATGGTACAAGGAATCTAAACTTTTATCAATATTAAAATTTACCCAGGATAATTTTAAAGTATCAGAAGAAAGATCAAAACCTTGCCCTTCATAGTCCTGGTCGTGATCATAATCATTTTCATCCTCATCCATCACCCAGCTGAAATTGCCTCCATAATATAATTTTGGATCTGATACAGTCAGCGTTAATTTATTAATATCTGGTTTTACATTAGCAACAGAGGTCTCTGTTGTACCTTCATATTCGCGAAACTCTCTTGCCATGCTGATTCCAAATAAAACCAAGGAAACCCATCCTGCAATCCACTGTATTCCGAATATCCACCCTAAATAAGAATGACGGGAACGTATACCCATAATACGTCTTATAAGCCATGTTATTAAACCAATAAGAGGTATTAGCACTAAAAAATTTAAAGCACCTAAAGCAAAAAATTTCTGCCAGTCATCTGTCCATAAGAAGTTATTGACAGGCCACCAGGCGAAACCACCGATAGCTACTCCTGCAAGGGATACAATCAGACATAATACAATCATGCTGACAATAAACAAAAGGAATACCTTTACAAGTGTACCAATCGCATGAAAAAAACCTGAACGGTTCTGCCTCATGGTTTGATTCACTTCAGAGGTAAATGATTGTCCTCTTGTATCTGCATATTTCTTTGCTTTATCACGTAAGTCTTGCGCAGAGCCTTTCACCTCTTCTCCCCATTCACGTACCCTTTCCTTCATATTTTGTGCAATCTTGTTGACATCTATCTTTTCCCCACGCATTTCCATTTTCTCGTAATCTGTTTTTGCCTCAGGTAAAACAATCCATAAGATGCAATAAGCCAATATAAAAGTGCTGCCGGCAGAACCGAAAAAGAAACCAGGAAAAAACGGGAAACTTAAACTCCAGAAAATTCCTCTTATAAGGGTTATAAATATTCCGATAATAAGCGGCGCTGCAAAGATAAGTCTGAATATTTTTGTTTCCTGTCCGAAATAAGCAGCAAGTCCTCCTGCAACACCTGCAATCATTTTATCATCAGGATTTCGGTACAACCTCTTTGTTATTGGATTTTCAAGACTTTTAGAAGGTAATATTATCCATAGGAGAATATATATAAATACTCCAAAACCAAATCCGCTGATGGTAACAATTACAAATAATATTCTTACGATGGCTGGATCCATACCAAAGTATTCAGCGATTCCACTGCACACTCCTCCAAGAAATTTATCATTTGCATCCCGATACAAACGTCCCTTTTTTCTTCCTGCAGAATCAGATGCTTTAGTATTAGTATAAGAATATTCTGTGTTTTGCTTTGCTGATCCTGCTTCATACTCATTCGCTTCCTCTGCTGCAAAATCTTGAGGTCTGCCCATATGCAAGGCTATTTCCTCTATATGTGCATCGGTAATAGCAGCAGCTCCTTTACGAATCTTGTCATTCATCAACTCTGCTATTCTACTCTCTATATCGTTTATTATTTCATCCGCCCCTTCTTCCTTGGCGAAATATTGACGAAGACTATCAATGTAAGCTTTAAGTTTTTCATAAGCCGTATCTTCAATCATTATCACCCTTCCACTGAGATTTATGTTGATGATCTTTTTCATATCTGACTTCTTTTGGTTGAAAATGCCCGATTATTCCAGGACATTGTTATTAGTTTAATGATGTGTTTGGTTTATTAGTCAAGGCATTGACGCCGTTTGACAATTCATTCCAGGTTTGCTCCAACTCTTTATAAAAGCTTTCTCCCTTTTCAGTGAGAGAAAAGTATTTGCGCGGTGGCCCTGAGGTGCTTTCTACCCATCTGTAGGTAAGCATATCTGCATTTTTCAATCTGGTAAGTAAAGGATAAAGCGTGCCTTCCAGAATTTGCAAATTTGCTGCCTTCATTTCTTCTACAATATCACTGGGATATGCTTCCCCTCTTCGAATTATTGAAAGAATGCAGAATTCTAAAATCCCTTTCCGCATCTGACTCTGCGTATTCTCAATATTCATAATATCCGTTTGGTTTTATGACAACTATATAAACTCAAAGGTAAAACTTATTAAGTACTATACAATACATAGTACCTTATTTTTTAAGGTAATGTTTTATAAAAGGTAACATAAAAACAATAACACACTAAAGATCAATACATTTAATTAAAATATAACTGGTATAATTGTGTCAGGACTGTCTTGTCCCCAAATACCTCTTTCTAAAAAATGTTGCAAAAGAAAAATTTATATTGTTTTTTATCTGAAAGAACAATCGAAATGCAATGTATAACGGAATGATTTTCGGAATTTTTCTGATTGCCTTATTTGGTAGAGGTTCCTAGTTGAATTTGTAAAAGAGAATCAGGAAACGTTTGAAGATAGCATAAGTCTTAATATGGGTCAAATATTAAGTATTCCTCTCGTTCTTACTGGCTTTTATGTTTTATATTATAGCTTTATAAAAGAGAAAGAAGGTCAACATTCAAAGATGATGAGAATGCAGTGACAACATGAATTAGAGATTTAAATTAAACTATTCAAAATGAACTTTCATTCTTATCTCGGAGTTGAGTTTGATTAGCAGGCACATGAATTCCAAGTTTAAGTAATGCGGAATGCAATTCTCCTATTAATGTATTTTTTCGTTCGGGCATTACACATAAAGTGTTAACATTGATAAATACCCCTACTCTATTAATAAGGTCTGTTGGTAGTGGCTTAATCTGAGCAATCATTTGTTTATCCGATTCACTCCAGTTTTTTACTACATACAAATAACTCATAGGATTATCCAGAATAGACTGTTTGTCAGTTTTAGGCATCTTCCAATTAAGGCTATCTCCATACCGAATAATTCTGGCTTTTATATATGCTATCAATTCCTCATTTCTTTTTTGAGTTAATTTAATGCGCTTTTTTGTCCAGGTATTTTCAAAGGAAAGTTCAACTTTATATGTATTGGTAGCCGAAGTATCTGATAGCCTCAAAGGACTAAGATCATATCTTCCACATAATTCCATTGTGTCTGTAAACTCAAGTATGATTTTATCAGAACTACTATTAATCCTCCATGATTGAGATAAATCAAGGCTCATTACTTTATTTTTCAGATCTTCTATATCCTTCTGGGCAAAGGAATATTGGAAAGATATAAATATTACTAAGAGAGGTAAAAAAATATTAGATTTCATATCAATTATGATTCTGGCTTAATACGAATATAGCAAGCATTCCTTTCAACTTCATTCATATCAGCTACTTTTTTAATCATCACTTCATCCCAGATTAAACATCTAACAGTCAAACCATTTAAATCTGGTAATTTCTTACTAAAAGTAATTTTTCCCTAACCTCGATAAACAATCATTAAACTCCTTATGTTCTTTTTTAACATTCATAAAGCAAATCAATGAAGAAAAAGAAATTGTATTTGAAGATCGGTGTAATAATGCTTGGCTTATTGATAGCACTTAGATTATCACTTCCCTACATTGTTTTAAGATATGTGAATAATATGCTTTCTGAACTTAACGGATATAAAGGGCACGTAAATGATATTGACATACATCTTATAAGAGGTGCTTATACGATTCACCATCTCAACATAGAAAAGACAGAAGGCAAATCATACGTACCGTTTTTCCTTGCTGAAAAAACCGATCTTTCAGTACAATGGAAAGCCATATTTAAAGGAGCATTCGTCGGAGAAGTAATTATAAATAATTGTGCTCTTAACTTTGTAAACGGAGGCAAAGGAGCCAGTCAGGATGGAGGAAATAATGACTGGAGGGAGCCTGTAAAGAAATTATTTCCATTAAAAATTAACCGTCTTGAAGTGTTAAATGGTGAAATCCATTACAGAGATTATTCCGAAAGTCCTGATATCAATTTATACTTGCAGTCTGTACATGCAGTTGCCAATAATCTTACCAATAGCGAAAAGTTATCAAAGACAATGGTGGCTGATATAGTATCTACAGGCAAAGCGATGAAAACAGGTACATTCAAATTTAACTTGCAATTTGATCCTTACGCAGAAAGTCCATATTTTAACATGGATGCTAAAATGGAAAAACTTCCTGCAACTGAACTGAACAATTTCTTTAAAGCCTATGGTAAGTTTGACGTTCAGGACGGTACTGTTGGTCTATACATAGAAGCTGCAGCCAAAGACGGAGGTATTAAAGGATATGTAAAGCCCCTCATTGAAAACCTTAATGTACTGAAGCCGAAAGAAGAAAAGCTAGGACCTATTCGATTTCTATATGAGGCAGCTATTGAAGGACTGGGCGAGATATTCAAAAATCATCCTAAAGATCGGATAGCAACCAAAGTTCCATTTTCAGGACAATTGGACAATCCTAAAATTCAGGTTTGGACAGTTGTAACCAATCTCATCAGCAATGCATTTATTAAAGTGTTACTGCCCAATATAGACAATACCATCAATATGAAAGATACCGAGAAACCTAAGAAAAAGAAAGATTAAATTATTTATCAAAACGACAAATGTCCCTTAGGAAAACTATAATTTTTTGGCTCATGTTAGATAGAATATAGAATAGAATAAATGAATTGATAATATATCAGCTAAGGAGGTCTTATGAAAAGGAATAGAAAAAAAGCTATAAAACTAGCTTTGGGACTGGGTGCAATTGCAGGAATGAGAGCTACATTTGCCCCATCTCTTGCATCACAATTTTTGAATAACAATTCATTCAAATCTCTTTCTAAATCTAACCTGAAATTTATTCAACTACCTATAAGTAATCTTATTACAAAAATATTAAGTACAGGAGAAATTGTAGGAGATAAACTACCAGTGGCACCTAACAGAACATCTGCCCCCCAATTGATCACAAGAATTATTTCCGGAGCATTGGTAGGAGCTACTATTTTCCAAGCCTATAAGCAGAAAAGAATAACCGGACTAGTGCTCGGAGGCTTATCCGCATTGACAATGACCTATGCAAGCTTTTATGTCCGGAAATATTTTGCAAATGCGTATAAAATTGAAGATGCTATACTTGGAGGTATTGAAGATACGATTGCTATAGGTACAGGAATCGGACTAATTAAGACATAGGGCAGCATCCCTATTCTTCTTTATAATTCAGTTTTCAAAAAGTTTTTTAAATCTTATTTTTTTTAGAAATTCACAAACGAATTTATAATCAGGCCATTTATTAATTCCGTTTTAATTTTAGTTAAATAAATTTACCGTTTCAACCATAATTTCGTTACTGTTGAAATAAAGTAATTCAACCGGTTTAAAAAGCATGAAAAAATCATTACTCATTCCCTTACTATCACTGTTTTTACTGGCCTGTAAATCAGGGAACGGGCCAGAACAAAATCTATCTGAAAACAATGAAAGTAAAGTAAATGAAGCAATAACAGGCGCGGATGGACCTAAAACACCATTTCAGCGCATTACTTCAGTACCCATTCCGGAAGTAGTAACTTTTGCAGGTGAAACAATTCCAGTTCAGAGAACCGATGTAAGGGAAGCATTGGAGTATGAATTGATGGTAAATACTTTCCGTCAAACCCATACCCTACTCATTATCAAAAATGTAGAACGTTGGAGACCATTTGTAACCGAAATTCTTCAAAAATCCGGAGTACATCCTGACTTTCTTTACCTGGCTGTAATTGAAAGTGAGTTTAACAATAACGCTTCTTCTTATGCTGGTGCAATGGGAATGTGGCAAATTATGGAAAAGACAGCTAAGGATTATGATCTCAAAATGAACCAGGATGTTGACATGAGAAGAGATCCTAAACTGGCAACAGAAGCTGCCTGTAAATATTTAAAATGGGCAAATTCGAACCTGAATAACTGGGTGCTCACTGCTGCCTCCTATAATGTTGGAATGAAAGGTATAAAAAACAGATTGGAAGATCAGAAAGTAGACAATTTCTTTGACCTGCATCTTAATTCAGAAACTGCAAGATATGTATATCGGATACTTGCATTGAAACTAATTCTGGAAAATCCGGAGGCATATGGATATTTTGTTCCTCATACTGAGAAATATGAGCCTTTTCAATTCACTACAATAACTGTTAACGACGATATTGATAACCTGGTTGATTTTGCCAAAAAGAACAACACAACTTATAAAGAGCTAAGACAATTAAATCCATGGTTTAATAATACTGATAATTTTAAACTAAGGATAAAGAAAAAAGAAAGTTATGAAATAAGAATTCCGCAACAGAAGATCGTTGCAGGGAGACAATAAAAACGAAAATAGTATGGATTTCTATATTTTAGGAATCCATACTTAATATTAACTCATTTTTCTTATTCATTTTTTAAGTCCGACAGACCGGAATTTAAACCTTTACAGATTTCTATTTCCCTCATAATATGTGTTTAAAACCAAATGGTGACAAAAATCATCTTTAGGGATAATCTATGTCATTATTAATCTGATAGAGCTAGAATACATTTGTTATCATAAACACAAACAAAAAAATTATGGGAGCTATAACAAAATCATATACCGGCCAGATTTTAACCACTGATTCAAATGTTTCTACCTGGTCAAAAATAGAGAAATGGTGTGATTCTCTTGAAAATTACAGATTCCCCATTGCCGGGGCACTTATAATCATTCAAGGTTGTATTGTAGCACCTCCTTTATTGTTGCTAATTTCGTTTTTTCATTCATCATTTTCAGACATAAGTATATTATTGTTTACTCTGTCTACCTTTGCAGTGCTTGTAAGCAATATATCTATCTTACCCATGCGATATGTAGTAGGTGTATTTGGATTTAACCTTCTTTTAAGTATTGCAATCGCTGCAATGCATTTTGTTCCGCTGCTTTAGTAATGTAAATTGTTGATTAAATTAAAAAGAGACTGCCTTCGGGGAGTCTCTTTTTTTTAATGCTTTTATCTATTGTTTAAAAAAATATTAGCAACAGTTTGAACAACAGCAAGACTAAGTATTTAGTTGCTCTTGCTCCAAACTGTTGGTGATTTAAGGTCTACCAGGAAAAGATAAATGTTGTACCCTGCCCAATTTTACTTTGGATACGAATACTTCCATTCAGTTCCTCTTCAATAATCTTCTTCACAATGGCAAGGCCAATACCGGTGCTGTCTTTTACCCTTTCATCTTTTAAAGTATTAAACAGACCAAACACCCTTTCATGATATTCTTCAGGAATACCTGGTCCGTTATCCTCTACTTCAAAGTAACAATGGCCCTCAGACAGTTTTCCCCTTATGGTTATTTTACATTTTCCCTTATCATTATATTTAACAGCATTGCTGATAAGATTAGAGAATATCTGAGTAAGAAGAATTTTAGATTCAATAATTTCAAACTCCTCCATTTCTATCCGAATGTCAGCGGGCTTTTCTACTGTCAGAAATTCTACCTGGTCTGTTACCAACTGCTTAACATTTATAAATTCTTTTCTCACAGCCGAATGACCTATTCTAGAGAAATCAAGGACCCCTTCAATTATTTCTGCCATCTTGCAAACACGCCCCATTAATAATTTCATATATTCTGAAGCATTATTACCTCCGGTCTTAAGATCATCTTCTATGAAATTAATCATTGCTGCTATACTCTTTAATGGAGCTTTGAGATCATGAGAAACAACATAGGCAAAGTTATCAAGAGCTTTATTGCTTTTCTCTAATGTTAGCAAGGTTCCCTCCAACTCTCTTTTACTTTCAATTTCCTTGGTGATGTCTACAATGATGCCTACGTAACCAAGCGAAGGCTCATGCTCGTTGATAAGAGCTGCATTAACATTAACCCATTTGATAGAATTGGCAGATGATACCAATCTTATTTTTTTCTGAAAATTACTTTTGCTGGCGATAGCGGTATCCCATAGCTGAAGTATTTCACTTTTTTCTTCTTCGTGAACAATTTTATTCCAGAAGAATCCATATGTTTCTGATATATCCAGAGCAGTCAGGCTTTGAAATGCCCGGTTTGTATAAATACATTCTCCATTGGCATCTGTAAGAAATATACCCAAAGGACTGGCATCATTCATAGCCTTGAATATAGTTTCACTATCCTTTAGCCTTTTCTGAGCTGCTCGTTTTTGTGAGATATCACTACCTATAATTAAAAACCCCGAAATTTCATTATGCTCATCACGAACAGGTGAAACAGATAAGTGCAACGGAACCTGAGTACCGTCCTTTCTCCTCCAAAGCCACTCTTGTTCATTACCAATATTATGCTGTGCAGATTTAAGGAAATAATCAAAGCCATAATTAACGGGCTGACCAATCTTTACTTCCAACTCTCTGCTTCTATCCTCAAGTTCTGATTTATTGAAAAATAAAGTAGGCGTTATTTTTTCAGCGACATCTGTTGCTCTATACCCAAGGATATTTTCAGCAGCACTATTAAAAGTTCTGATGATACCATTTTTCTCAAGTGAAATGATAAGGTATCTGGAATTTTCCAGAAGAGAATTTCTGTAGTTATTGATTATTCTGTATTGAGCATCTTTTTCCTTATCCTGGGTTATCTCTTTTCCTATTCCAAGAACAAGGCCTGATTTTGTATAGGTCTTCCAGCTAATCCACTTATAAGATCCGTCTTTTGTCAGGTATTTGTTTTCTACATAAACATCAATACCTGTTTGGTGAATAGCTTTCCCCACATGCAGTGCCATTTCCACATCATCAGGATGTATGAAATCGATTAATTGTCTGCCTTTCACTTCTTCGGGTGCCCAACCCATAATTTGTTTCCATGCAGTATTCACCTGCATTAGCCGTCCTTTTTTCATCACAATCATCAGATCTGAGGATAGATTAAAGAATTCGGCTTCAATGAGGTTATCAAGTTCTAATTCCATAGGGTGACCTGTTAGCTGAAGTAATTTACGAAGCATTCCTGTTTCAGTTTCCAACATTCTTCAAAAAATGGATTTTTTTTAAAAGAAAAGGTTTTAATCCACTCCATTAATATTGTACCCAACCTCCAATGAAACAAATAATTAAGAACATATAAAACTAAGAAAAAATACAGGATTATTTTTTCAAATTTAGGATTTTTTAAATATAAAATAAGATCCATCAAAGCAAAACAGACTCATCTATACCTGCATATTGCATGACTCATCCATCAGATTACTATATTTATGTGAATTTATTTAAACATGAAAAAGCTTATTATTATTATTATTATTATTATTATTATTATTATTATTATTATTATTATTATTATTATTATTATTATTTCATCTATCACAATCCTAATAATATTTATAGGAGCAATTAGCCATGAACCACAATGGATCTCATTGCTTGATAAAAATCTATCAAAATGGAATATGTATTTAAGCTTTCCACACAAAGATGGCTATAAAGGAGAAGCTCCTGTAAATGATGCGGGAGAATTACTAAAGCCGATAGGTTATAATAAAAATATAAACAATGTATTTTCTGTTGTTGAAGAAAATGGCGAACCAGTACTAAAAATTTCAGGGGAAATTTATGGATGTGTTTATACTAAAGAATCATTTGAAAACTATCATCTCAAACTTAAGGTAAAGTGGGGTAATAAAAAATGGATCCCAAGATTAAATGAAGCAAAGGATTCCGGCATCCTATATCACTCTCAAGGTGAATGCGGAGTTGACTATTGGAGATCATGGATGTTGTCTCAGGAGTTTCAGATTATTGAAGAAAGTATGGGAGATTATTGGTGCATAGCCAATTCAAAAATAAATATTAAGGCCATAAAAGAAACCGATAACCAACCATATACATTTGCTCAAAAAGGTATTTTGACTTCATTTGGAGAAGGCTCCACTGCGGGAATTATTGCAAGGCTGGAAGTAATCAAGAGCTTCCTGATAATAAATGGAATGAATTGGAGCTGATCACTTTCGGGGACAAAAGCCTGCAAATCGTCAATGGTAAAGTTGTAATGGCGCTATCCAATTCCTCCTATATGGATGGTATACTTAAACCACTAACGAAAGGTAGAATACAGCTTCAAAGCGAAGCTGCTGAGGTGTTTTTCAAAGATATTAAGATAAAACCTATAACTAAACTTCCTTCCGAATATGCTGACTACTTTTAAAAAGCAGATCAGAAACTGAGGTTGCCAGTATAATCAAGTTCAAAAGTTTTGAGGGCTTTATAAAATTCGAAGTAATTATTACTATAATTTATTTCACCTTCAATAAGTTTTTCGTTTGCCATTAAAAGATCATTAACGCGCAACCTACCAAGTGCAAAGCGTTCTTTATAGTTTATAAGAAGTTTATTAATCTCAGTTACCTGTACCTGAGAAATTTTCAGTTTCTTATATTTTACTCTTAATTCTTTTTTTGCCAAAGAATACTTTATGAAAATTTTTCTTCCGGTTTGTGCCTCCTCTATCTTAGCCATGTTCTCTCCAACTCTGTTCTGTCTCTCCAGGAGCTTATTTCTCCTGTCAAATACAGGTATGTAAATATTCAAACTTGTAGAATTATATCTGTTGCTTTCAAACTGCTTTAAGAAAACATATTTGCCTTCAGAATTTATATTCGCAGCTTCATTCCTAAGATTAGAAGAATAACCTGTGTTCAGTCCAGCCTCAAATTTAACAGAGGGCTTAAACTGTGATTTCTGTAGTTCTGTAGAATAACGCGCCTTCTCAATCTCCAAACTTTTAATTCTGTAACTGATGGAGGAGTTTTTAAGCGCGGTAGTATCATCATAAATACTGTATTGAGACTCATTGAGATCAAGCTGCTCAAAGGTAAATTCAGGATTGCTTTCGATATCGCTAAGTAATAAGTTTTCATTGGTAAGCAATCCAAGCTGGTGAAGATCCAATTCAAGCTTGTATTTAAGCTGGAGCTGTTTGTCTTCTGCATCAATTCGAGTGAGTGCAACAACAGAAGTATCCACAGCTGTTACTTTTTCAAGTACGTATAGCTCTTTTATTCTTGCTGTTTCAGAAGCATATAACGCTATTTTTTTCTGATAAATATCAATAAGATTATTTGCCTGAACTATAGCGCTATAGAGATTAATCACTTCCCTGCTTATCTCTCTTTTCTTCTTTTCAAGATTAAGATATTGTATATTGATAGAGATTCGATCTATTGATAGTTTGGTATTTCTGTATCCTCCGTTGTAAATACCCCAAGTTGAGGTAAGCCCCATATTGCCTACCATTGTGGGATTATAGAAAAAATCATTTTTTAATGGGTCATAATATCGACCATCATAATAACCATTCCAGTTATTAAAACTAACTGTTGGCAAAATACTCGATCGTGTTATCTTTTGCTCTATCTGGGCTTTATTGAGTTCCTGCTCTATGAGCTGAACAGAAAAATCTTGCTTTACTGCCAGTGCTATCAATGCCTCAAGATTTAATTTACTCTGAGCATATGATTTAGTTCCAGCAATAAATAAAAAAAATATTACGACTATTTTTAACCTATTGTTCATTTACCTCACTCAACAACTTGCAGAAACTAAATATTAAGATTACACGGGCAATTCAAGAAGCTTTTTTATCTTTAAAGTATATTCATTATCAAGAAGTGTAGACCTTCCTATAAACATCTGAAAGTGAGAATTCGTACAGGTATTTCTTTTGTGAAAATTATAGACATACAGTTCGGGATCATCCATTATTGCAAGTTGATTCCTATTATAGAAATTAAGCAATAGCGGAGTATCTTCCTCAACATTCAGATTGCCATATTGACCGGCATCTTTTTTACTGAAAAGAAGGGAGTTTTCATGCCCTGTAGATCGTTCAAAGTTATAGTATGCTCGTCCTGAATTATGATCAAAAAATATCTCGTAAGCGAGAGAACATGCCATCTTTTCAGAGAACTGAAGGAAATTCATCTGATTGGAAATTCTGTTTTCAGAATAATAATCATCATCATCCCAGACACAGATGTATTCTCCTTGAGCTGCTCTTATAGAAAGATTTCTTTTCATACCAAGAGACATCTTTTGTTTTGCTATCACTTTGTAGAAAACAATATTGCTATCAGGATTAGGTCTAACTGCCTTTTTCTCCCAACCGTATCTTTCTAAACTTCTGTTGTCGGGTTCAAAGCATTCAAGATCCAGACGCACGGAAGTGTCAACTAACTCAGTACTACCATAAACTTTAGCATCAGATTCATTTGCTGTTAATATTATAGAGCCATCATTATTTATATTGACCCACAAATCATTCCACAACAATTTAAATGAATAATCACTAAAAGGGATAAGCGTAAACTCAAACACCAATGGACTTACATATATATATTCCCACTTACTGTTAATGAAGGTTAAAACATGTCCATCAATGTTTCTTAGCAATGCTTTTTGTTTCAAAGCAGAATTATAGGCCTCCCCGTTTTCATCTTCAAACTGAACAATGATAAATGGAGAGACCTCTGGTAATTCATGGAGTTCAAAATATGAATATTCAGAAGAATTTCTCACATGTTCTTCAGTAGCAAGATCATTCTCAAACAAAACCACTAATTCTTTATTTTCATAGGTCTGATTCAGGAAACACTTCTTTGCTCTCCTGAACATATCAACTCTATTATGAGTGATACAAATACATGAAACTTCCGGCAACATATCCATGAATGAAATAGAAATAATTCTGAACTAAACTTTATTGATACTATTAACCTCCTGCAGTTTTTAGGAACTGCATCTGCTCGACTTTTACGTCAGTCACGAAGCTCTTAACCTTGAATTCAGAAAGTGAAACTTTCTTTTTCTTTCCTTTTGATTCTGAAGCTTCATTTTCCTTAGGAACTTCAGGTGTTTCGGATGCTTTTTCGTCTAAATTTTCCATAATAAAATAATTAAATCTATTTCTGTATAAGTATTATATTAATGCAATTATCAGTTAAAGTTGAAGCCTCCTTTGATCAGACACCTTTCACCAAAGAAAGAATTTCTTCCATGCAAAATTGTAGTATCATGAAAAAACAATCCATCACCTACCTTTAATGTGATAGGAGTTTGCAATCCTGCAGCAACAATCTTGTTTTCTAGAAAATTATGAAAATCCTCAGATAATGCCTTTGCCTCTTCAGTGTTTTCAGGAGAAACTCTATAGTAATTCCAGTTTAATTTAAGTACTGAGTCTTCTTTATATATAATCTTTCTTGTCTTCCTCTGATCTTCACCTTTACCAAACTTTACTTCTGTCTTCTGAATTCTATTATATAGCTCAGGCTCATACTTTGAAAGGATATAAATGATAGATTCGGCATCAACAAATGTTGTGGCTCCGCCTATTTCAGCATTTTCAAGGCAAAAGAAAAAATTAACATCAAGGTCAAAGCTAGCATATGCAGCATCCGTATGCAATGGTTGCCTGGTATTACTGTGTCTGAAAGTAGTCTCCTTAGCTTTGTCGTATCTTATATCTGTCCATTGTTCCTGAGTAGCATTTCCAGTCAATGCATCTTCACCTATTCCTACAATATCTCCCAGCTGAAGAACAAGATCAGAATAGAACTCTTTATAATCTATATTTTCAGGAAGATCTTTTAAATGGACAACCTTGGTTTCTTTAATTAATTTCTTTAATTGCTCAGGAAAGTCTATTGATTTAGAGTAGCTGATATCTTTTATAAAAGTAGGTAACATGAATATCTAGTTTAAAAATAAATTAATGTATAATTATAAAGCTAAATTAAATCTCAACTCATTAGAACTCTGTAACAAAAGTTACAAACACTCATAAAAACTTCTACTCTAACACAACTTTAAGATATTTTTCCATATTATCCATCTTTTCTATCATTTCATCCCTAGATTCAAATTTCATAATCATTGTACCAAGAGTGTGATTAGATCCATTGAACCTGCTAACCTTATCTCCTTTTTTTATAAAAATACTTTCTTCCAGAATATTATCTCTTATCTCCTTGCTATACCAGATATCTTTAACAATTCCGTCTTCCAGTGCATGTAACATATAAGATGAATGAAAACCAGCAGCTTCAATCTGAGACAACGCAGAACAATCAATCCCCAAGGCAGAATCTACCGTGTATTTAACCAGATCGACATTGGTAGAATACTTTATCACTTCAGGGATCAGATTCCCTCCGTTCCTAGGTCCTAATTCAAGAAAAGAAAAATCTCCGTTTTTATCATAATGAAAATCAAAGTTCAAAGCTCCTTGTGTTATCTTCAATAAATCAAGTAGCCTTTGTGTCTCCCTATGAGCTTGTTCCAATGTTTTCTCTGTCATGATGGAAGGGAAACTTTCTCCAATAGGCACAAATGGATTGCAAAGCTTGTCAAAATGCTCATTCGCCCAGCATCTGAATGCTAACTTGCCATTTACAACAAAGCCATCTCCAGCAACCTGATATCCGTCCCTGACAAAAAACTCTTCAATAGCAACCTTCTTTTCTCTGCTAAAAGAAAGTGCGTAGTTGAATGACTCTTCTAGATGACTTTCATCAGATATTTTAGTAACTCCTTTGCTTCCTGAAGAATCTACAGGTTTTACAATAACTGGCTTTTTAATCTCTCTGAACCAACTTAATGAATCTTCTAAGGAATAAAAGCTCCGTGACTTTGGTACATAAAAATTATGCTTGGATAAAAAATCCCTGAATAAATCCTTTCTGGCAAGTATCTTTACTGATTCATATGGATTGGAAGGAAGTCCCATCTCATTTGCCACATAAGCCTGAGTTGGTGCCGCCGGATCTGAAGCATAAGCAACAATACCATCAACATTTCTTTCTTTAGCCAACTGCAAAACAGCATCAAAATCAGTCGTGCTGAGATTACAATATTCGTCTGCAAACTGATGTCCGGGATTATCAGGAAGATAATCGCATGTAATTACATGATGCCCTTGAGATTTGGCATATATAATAGGTGGAATCTGAAATTTTGAACCACCCAGAAATAATATTCTTTTTGATTTTTTCATGGCTTTTTTTGTAGTTCTTCGTCACCGATATATTCTTTTCTTCCGATAGATCTCATGTGATAGAATATTCTTTCTATAATGCTCATGTTTTCAGTAATGATTTCACCAAGACCTTTCATTTCATGCTTATATGGAATGTGCCTCTTATAAGTTGTGATAAGTGTATCAGGAAGATCAACATCTATCACATAGACATTATTCTTATTAACCTTGGATATGTTGCTGACTTTTCCAAACAAGATACCGTATTCAGACATAGGATAACTATTCAGCTTAACTCTCACTTTCTGCCCTAATTTGACTTTACCGAATTTATTACCCTTTACCTGAAGCTTACCTAATATATCTTTGGAATCTGTTACTATGAATGCTACCTGATCACCTTTATTTACAAACTGATTGTTATTCCACACATCAAAAAATGTAACATTTCCATAAATAGGAGAAGTCATAAAAAACTCTTCTTTAAAGGCTTTCAATTCTGAAACCAGAATATTATAAGAGGCTTTTATGCCCACATTCAGTGATTCCTTCTGTTCTTTATCACTTAAAGTCAGTTCATTATTATTATAAGAAAGATGTTGAAGGTTTTGTCTGTTTTCAATCAATGCCTGTCTATTGTTCTGAATATTTTTCCTGGTCTGAAGGAAATTAGTCTTGGAAGCATCAAAATCAAGTTTGGATATATGTCCTCTTTCATACAATGATTGATCCTTTTTAAAATTATCCTCAGCAATTTGTAATTCCTGTTGAAGAACCATATCCTTTTCATCCAAAAGAATTGCCTTTCTTTCTAAAGTGCCCACCTGTTCAAGATTACTGGCGACAAGCCTTTTATTCTTTTCAAGTGTGTAAGTAAGATCATAGGCAAACAACTTACTGACAAAAGCATTGTAGGCATTCTGCACCTGACCCAGATTAGTAAGGTTAGGGATAGAATCCATTTTAGCCCTAATCTTAGTCGGATTATTCACAAGGTCTCCGAAGAATGGCATTAGCTTATTCAACCTGACTACTTCATCAAAGGAAGCAGGGTTCTTTATATAGGCAATGATCTGATCTTTATAAACCTTATCATTATTGGCAACCAAAAGGTTAATCCTTCCGTTTGCTTTCGCTACCAATTCTGCCGGAGGAGTTTTAGTTGTAATATTAATAGGCCCATCAAGTATTTCTGGATACTTTATTATAAAGCTTAATGCAAGCAAAATACAGAACCATACAAACAACAATATGCTGCCCGTCCTCGCAATCCAGGGAGGCGTGCGGGCCATCATTTCATGTACAGCATCACTCCTTCTTATATTATCTTCTATCTCTACCATCAGCTTGCAAGTTCCAATTGATTTTTAACCAGATTAAAATAAGCTCCTTTGCTTTTAATCAATGATTCATGATTGCCAACTTCTACAATCTTTCCTTTCTCCAGCACAACTATCTGATCCGCATCCTTCACCGTACTGAGTCTGTGGGCCACAACAACCACCGTCTTACCTTTGAAGAATTCATTAAGATTATTGATAATCACCCTCTCGTTATTGGCATCCAGAGAATTTGTCGCTTCATCCAGCAATAATATTTCAGGATTTTTATAAACGGCTCTGGCAAGCAATATTCTTTGCTTCTGTCCTTGACTTAAACCAACTCCACTGGCCCCTATCCTGGTATTATACTCTATCGGAAGCTCCTCTATAAAATCACGGATATTAGCGGTAATTGTAGCTTCTTTCATCCTTTTCTTATCGATGATTTCTTCACCGACTGCAATATTTCTAGCTATAGTATCAGAGAAAATAAAGCTTTGCTGAGTCACACAGGCAAATTTCTTCCTCCAGGATTTAAAGCTGATGTTATTGATATTTGACTTGCCAAACTTAATAGACCCATCTGTTACTTTATAAGATTTAAGCAATAGTGATAGCAAGGTTGTCTTGCCACTTCCACTGGTACCAACAATGGCAGTTACCTTATTATGAGGTATTCTTAGATTGATATCCTCCAATACCATTTTAGATCTCGGGCCTCCATATTGGAAGGATACGTTTTCAAATACTATATCCTGAACACGCTCCACCTCTGCTTCCAGCACAGATTCTTCCGTTTCTTCATTTGGCATCTCATGTATTTCGGACAGTCTGCTGATACTTAACTGAGCATTCTGAGTATCATGAACGAAACGAATAATATCAACAGTCATCCAGTTGAGCTGCCCGACAATATATTGAACAGCAAGCATCATACCCAGAGTCATTTCTCCCTGAATGACAAGCATAGCAGCATAAAAAGTCAGAAGGATATTTTTTACTTCATACAAAATGGAAGAGCCTGTCTGCTCAATCTGACCAAGTCTTACACCATCAATGCCAAGCTTGAACTTTTTGGCCTGAATTTTTTCCCACTCCCATCGTTTTTGCCTTTCACAATTCTGCAACTTGATTTCCTGCATACCAGTCACCAGTTCAATAGTATTGTTTTCACTAAGAACTGCCTGGTCGAAATTTCTGTAATCAAGTACTTTCCTTTTTGCAAGCAGTGAAAATATCCAGGTAAAATAAAGAAGACTTCCTACTGCAAAAATCAGAAAGAGACCAACACTATAATAGGCTAAAATACACCCGAAAATGACCATGCTCATCAACGAGAATGCGAAGTGAACCAATGTAGTTGTCAGGAACAGTTGAATCCTTTCATGGTCTTCAATTCGCTTAAGTATATCTCCCGGAGTTTTCCTGTCAAAATACGCTACAGGAAGTTTCATGAGCTTCACCAGAAAATCAGACAGGATGGTCACATTTACCTTGCTGATCATGTGAAATGAAATCCACCCTCTTACAAATTCACCTGACTTACTGCTCAGAAATAAAACTATCTGAGCAATTAATACCACATACACAAAGTCGACATCCTGATTGTTGATACCCACATCAACCATTGATTGTGTAAGAAAGGGCAATAACAAAGAAATAACTGTAGCTACCGTCAGACTTAATATGAGGTGGAAATAATATTTTTTATATGGTCTGAGATACTTAAGATAATGTCTAATACCAGATTTTTTAGTTTCAACATTATCTTCATCTTCATAAAATGCAGGAGTCGGCTCAAGCATTAAGGCAAAGCCTTCAGGAGTTTCATTAGCTTTGGGGATAATCCAGGCTTTCTTAAACTCTTCAGGAGTATATGTAATTAAACCTATTGCAGGATCAGCTACATATAATTTATTCTTTGTAACCTTATAAAGAATCAGAAAGTGTTTTTCTCTCCAGTAGAGTATACAAGGAAGAGGAGCCTCATTGGCAAGGACATCATAAGAAAGTCTTACTGCAAGGGTATGAAAGCCTAAATTTTCAGCACCATCACTGATTCCGAGAAGAGACACTCCATCTCTTCCTACATAACACTTTTCTCTGATCTTTTCAATGGCAAGAGATTTACCATAATACTTAGCAATCATTCTAAGGCACGTAGCCCCACAATCCATCTGATCAAGCTGAAAATAGAATGGAAACTTCTTCATGCGCAGTATCTATGATATATTTACCAAAGTTTCAAAATTGTAAGTAACAATGCCTTTTCCGAACGATTCCGAATTCACCACAAGGCTTTTGTCCTTTTTATTCTGAGTTAACTTATCGTTGTTTACAATAAATGAATAATTCTTGGCTACATTCTGAAGAAAACGAACATCATCAATCTTATAAAAATCTCCGTCCTTATTACCGATTTCAGTTAGCTTTCCGTTGTCTGATTTCTTATAACTCTTACTATCATTTAACCTGACATTTTCTCCATCTTCAGACCATGTCCCCTTTTCAAGAGAACCTTCCAATAAAGTTGCTGGTAAATGTGTTTCTACTAATTCAGGTACTATCTTGCATTTTTCAAAAGAGTGATCTTTAAATAAAAATAGTAATTCTGAAGAATCGTATGAAAGGTATTTATTGTAAAATCTATCTATATTTTTAAGAAAATACTCATTTTCAATTCTCTCTTCATCAGCATGGCTAATGGCTTTGAGTAAATTAGTATTTCTTATTACATATTCTTTCCTTCCCAGATTCGACAATCTTTCATACAGGTCAATTGTTTCGGAACCATAACTTTTCATAGTTTCATCCATTCCTCCAATTTCTAAATAATCCTTCTTTTTACAGGCAAAACGACCAAAAGCATTTCTTAAAAAGTAATATCTCTTTTTGGTATCAGCTACCACATAAACATCAATATTATTGGAAAATACCTCATTGAGATATGCAGCATATCCTGTTCCGGTATAATTGTCTGCATCGACATTAGATATAATTTCTCCTGTAGCAAGCTTAAATAATAAATTTCTTGAATGCGTCCTATCAAAGAAAACCGGTTCTTCTGTTCGATAATATTTAAGAACTCCACTTTTTAAGTGAGTGCCCATATTGCCCTTTACCCATTCCTCTAAACCATCAGAAGAATTATAATCCAGCAGCACGAACTCTACTTCAGGATAATCCTTATTATTTTCAATATTTGCAGGAAGGGTCTGCATAATGTGATGAAGTCTGTTCATGCAAACCGTACAAATAGAGATTTTTAATAGACCCATTGAATTTATTTTTCTATAAAAATAGGTCTCACATTTTTTATTGATTGTAACAAAAGATACAAACCGCCAAAAAATATATACCTAATTTGAATCATTAATTTTCTGCAAACAGATCAAATACACATTTTTAAAACCGTTAAAATGAAAACATTGCGCAACCCTTGGATCTCTATTTCTCTCTATCATAATGAAATAGAAAAAATCATTCATGATGTAGTTCTGCCAATCAAAGATGAATTATATGATAAGGAGCTGACCAGCAAAGTAATTTTCAACCGTAGTTTTGATCGCGGAGAAAATGTGATCATAATGTGTGAGATCAATGAGGAAAACAACAGAGATTTGATAAAATCTATTGCCAGACATAAGGCTACGGAGTTTTTTAAAAACAATCCTGCTCCGGCAAAAAAAATTGAACTACCTGTCAACGACTGGTTTTTACCATACCCAAATAATCATATACATATCAATGATTATTTTTTATTCGACATTATGGAAACTGGTGGACTGCAAGCTTCCACTCACGCAGAAGAATTGCTGTCAGAATCCTCCTCTACAATACTTGATTTTATTGAAGCTACAGACGATGGATGGAACATAGACACTGCTATTGGCCTTGGTATTCAACTTCATGTAGTCCTCTTCCTCGCTTTTGACAAAAACCTAGAAAATGTATCTAACTTCTATGAATCATTTTTTAACAACATTTTAAAAGTAACACAAGGAGGCCAGGATCAGGAAAAATTCAAAAATGAACTATTGGAAGGCTTGCAATCAACCTTTAGTGAACAAAAAGAAAATCTAAGAGATTACGTATGCTATATCACTTCTACCATACTTGATAATGATGAATTTGAAGACGAATGGCTTAACGACTGGTATAATCTGTGTGGTAAAATAAACAATAAAGTTAATTCACTTCAAAATACTGGTGAATTCATTGCTCCTGAAGACTTCCAATTTAATGAAAATTTAGGTACCAGCGAAGAAGATCAGCAAAAGTGGCTGGTAATTCAATATTACCTTAGGTCCATTAATTCGCAGTTGGGAATTTTGAATGCATATGAACTTAATTTGATTTACACAATCAAAGAATGCATTGCGCTAATAGCTGAGGAAGCCAACACCTAATGCCCTTTAATGAAGTAAAGATCCAGGTTAATCTAATAATGAAACATAAAATATCATTTTGCACTGTCTGTATGAACAGACTGCATCACTTAAAACAAACCCTTCCTCAAAATATAAAGAACAATTTGTCGTATGGCAAACTGGAATTTATAGTAATGGATTACAGCTCTTCTGACGGACTTTCTAAATGGATAATGTCAGAAATGTCAGAATACATTGAGAATGGAATTTTAGTGTATTATCGCTATGATGAAGCAGACTATTTTGACAGAAGCCATTCCAGGAATCTCATGTTCAAGTTGGCAAGCGGTGACATCATTTGTAATACGGATGCTGATAATTACTTGGGTAAAGGATTTGCCGAATATATCGCCCAAAGATTTGAGGAACAGGAAAATTTTTTTTTGGTACCTGATACAAAAAGAAAATATTATTATCTCAGAGATGCATTAGGCAGATTTTGCGCATCAAAAGAAGACTTCATGGCTGTCTCTGGATATGATGAAAGAATGAGCGGATATGGATTTGAAGATGATGATCTTTATGACAGGCTTATCAACAATGGTAAGCAAGAAGTCATCATAATGGATTTAAACTATCTGCATGCCATAAAGCATGGAAATGAAAACAGGGTTGAGAATGAATTCTACACCAATTATTTCCATAAAATATACATTAACTATGAAACACATGAGAAATCAAATGTTTTAGTATTGTATAAAAATGGTACTGCACACAAAGGTATTCTATCACCCAATACCAGTACTCCTGCACCTGCAGTCCTTGCTAACAATCAATGGGAATCTGCTCAATGGAAAAAAGAAGGTGACAAAATAGTTGTAAAATCAAAAGAAACTGAAGCCGAATACCCATACGCAGAGCAGGATGATTGCTTAAATCATAATAATTCCATTTATTACAACATCACTAATGAGCAATTTCTTGCTAAGCTTTCTTATGACCTTCCACTTATCACGAATTACGGGCATTTCCTTTCTAACAAAGAAAAAAGAGCTGGAGTAAATAAAAATGGGTTTGGAAAAGGTACTGTATACAAGAATTTTTCAACAGTAAAAACAATCGTTTCCTAGACAGTACGAAAATGATTCAAAGCTATCCTTTGAAATTCAGTGTTGCAATGACGACTTATAACCATGAGCAATACATTGCGAAAGCCCTTGACAGCATTATATCTCAGAATCATGACTACAAATATGAAATTGTAGTAAGTGACGATTGCAGCACAGACAATACAAGAGAAATAATTAAAAGTTATCATAAGAAATACCCTGAAATTATAAGGCCGATATTAAATGAAAAAAATATCGGAGTTTCGAAAAACTGTCTACGTAATTTCAGATCCTGTACAGGTGAATACATTGCCACTCTTGATGGAGATGACTATTGGACAGACCCTGATAAAATCAAAAAACAAATTACCTTTCTTGACGAGAATCCACAATACGTAATTTCTTGTCACAGATACAAAAGATTTTATATAGATACTCAGAAATACGAGGAAGATCTTCATCCAGAGCTTTTTGCTGATAAACCAGAAGGATTTGAATTTGGTCAGGAAAATTATTTTGAAAAATGGCTGACACAAACTCTGACCATTGTTTTCAGAAACAGTGCTATGCAGGATACACCTCATTTCGAGAAGAATAGATACTGTTGGGATACCCAGATTTTCTGGACATTGCTAAACAAAGGAAAAGGTTATGTACATAATTTCTTTGGTGGCGTCTATCTTATTCATTCCGGTGGTGTATGGAGCAAACATATAGATCAGCAAAAATACTCACTGAACTACCTTAGCATTGAAGAGCTCTACAGAGACTTTCACGAAAACATCCATCTAAAAAGAATTTATAATCTTTATAGAAAAAATTTACCCTGGATTAAAAGTGAATTCAGAAAACCATTAAACCCGGAAACTCTAACCAATAAAAAATTTACCATAGTTTGTGATGACAATTGGGGTGAAGAATTATACAAGGCCTTTGATCTTCCACAGCTCTCCCCTTTCATTGGAATACGTATTTATAATAAGGATTTCGTTAAACTTTCAGAAAAGTTTAACTATTACATCAATCTTGAAATTAAATTCATCAATTCATCAGAAAGCAATAATATCAATGACTTCAGACATACATATGGAGTTCAATACCCAATTGGAAAACTTGATGATATTGAAATCCATTTTACCAAATTCAGATCAGGACAAGATGCGTTAAAATCCTGGGAAGAAGGAAAAAGCAAAATTGTATGGGATAATATCTATTTCAAGATGGATGCATCATATGAAGATGAAAACATTAATGAAATAAATGACTTTCAGAATATATCGGCTAAAAATAAAGTTTGCTTTTTAAAATATCACGACAAGAATAAGCTTAAAGAACTTAAAAATAAAGATAATCTCATCCTCATGGATTTCTGGAATCCTGAGAGTGACATATTCTTTCCATATTCACTGAGTACCTTTGACCTAATTAACTGGCTAAATACAGGGAAAGCACAATATTATCAGAGCCAGTCAGGTTTAACCAAAATATTCTCTCCAGTCAGAAAGAGGTTCTTTTATTTCACTGAATTTAATAGTGATATTGCTGACCTTTTGGATGCTGATTTATACTCTAATGCATACAAAATAAAAACTGACACAGACAATGAAATTATCAATATTTCTTACAACAAAGATAACGATGAATATTTCCGCCTGTCATTACAAGAACCACAGCATCCGTTAAGTCTTGATTTATATGTTGATCTTTCTCAAAAAGAAAACAGACATATTATGATCTTAATGAGTGGGAACAAAGCAGCTAGTTTGACAATGGATATCGTTGCCAGAGATGAAAACGAAAATGATTTTTCAATCAAAAGTCTAACTAAAGCTTTTATAGAACAGGAGTATCAGTGGCTTCACTTTGATTTTACCTCTCTCCCAGAAGATCAAAACTTCAACTTCCTCATGTCAAGAATAAAATCATTTTGCTTTTATATCAATGAAGGAGAAAAGGCTCAGGGAGAAATAAATCTGTTGGCTTTCTTCGCAGGATCTATTAATAAATTCAAGGAATTAATCGACTGATTCTACAATCGATTAATTCCTAATCATTCCTATACAACTCCGTAAGTGTCCTTTTCAACCAGAACAATATGTTCAGTTCAGTATTAAAGTTAATACCCAATTGTCCATCTATGGAAGACACCATAAAATAAGCTATCTGCCAAGACTGATAAGTTTTATTATCAATTTTACATCGGATTGTCGGATTGTCTTTTACATCATAGGGCATGGTTAGTTTTCCTGATTCGCTTAATTCATCAAGCCTATTCTTGTATTTACAGCAAGCTTCTTTCCATGCATTCATCCAATCATCTTCAAATAGTTCTGCAGAAGATAAACTATCTTCAATAAAATCTATGTATGCCAAGAGCTGCTCCTTTTGTTCAAAATAAGATATCTCCAGATCAGCTAATATATTAACAGAATTGTTATCCATCTGACTGAACATACTTTCACAAACCCATGACAAAAACTCATATTGATTATATCTATCAGGAATAAAATAATAAAGAAAAATAAGATTAAACGATATTGCTTTTTCAATACAATCCTGTTTCTGAATAAAATGATTATTTGAAGAAGCTTCAAACAAAAGGATTTCAGACGATACAGACAACAGTTCAGATAAAGCCTTTCCTCCTTGCACACCAATTGAATAAGTGATCGGACTTGTATATAAATCTTCAGTAGAAAATAATTTAAGATTTTGTAAATCGATACCATCTAGTCCAACCTTATGTTCACACATAGTTAAATCTATAGCAGAGATACTATAATTCGATTGTAAGTATACTTCTCCAAAATAATCATTAAGCATATCTACTAGTAACGGCTTTATTTCTCTTTGATAATAAAATGGAGAAGTAACAAAGTTTAATTGAATAACATTATTGTTAGATCCCATACGATGATAGAAATATGTGATGCAAAATTTATCATGCAGATGTTTTTTAAAGGGTAAAATAAATTCCATAACAAATCTTGAAAACTCATCATACCTCACAGCAATACTTATCCATCTGTCTTTGTGGATTGCATTTATGTGCTTTGTATCTATACTATCTGAAGGACTAGTGGTATCTTCCATCTTATCTCATAATGATCATGAAAATTTAATTATTTTTTAGAACATCTGACATATCTTAGCATAAAAAAAATATTTTATAACTACCTTTGTCTTTTACTTTTACTCTTCCTCAAAACAGACTATGACTTTATCAAAAAAATATCCGATTAAGTTCAGTGTTGCAATGACAACGTATAATCATGAAAAATATCTTGCTCATACACTCGACACTATTTTTGCTCAGATACATGATTATTCATTTGAAATAGTTATCAGTGATGACTGTAGCACAGATAAAACACAAGAAATAATAAAAGAATATCATCAAAGATATCCGGATAATATAGTTCCTATTCTACATAAGAAAAATATTGGTGTTTCGAAAAACTGTTTGCATAATTTAAGATCATGCCGAGGTGAATACATCGTTACACTGGATGGAGATGATTACTTTACTGAACCTAATAAATTAAAATGGCAGATTGAGTTTTTGGATAATAATCCTGACTTTGTTATATCATGTCATAGATTTCAAAGATTCTATGAAGATACAGGAAGGTATGATATTGATTTTTACCCTGAACTATTTATCAATAATCCTGATGGATTTGAATTTGGTCAGGAAAAGTTTTTTGACCAATGGTTAACACAAACCTTAACTGTCGTATTCAGAAGCAGTGCTCTTGACAATACACCCCAGTTGGAAACCTTCAAATACTGTTGGGACCTAACTATTTTCTGGACTGTTATGACAAAAGGAAGAGCCTATATTCATAATTTCTTTGGTGCTGTATACAGAATTCATAGCGAGGGTCATTGGAGTCAGAAAAATATTGATAAAAAATATACACAAAATTATCTGATCTTCGATGAGCTTTTAAAATTTGATCCGGATAATATACATATAAAAAGAATATTTGAAATTCATCAGAACAATCTGCTTTGGAGGGAAACAGAAAACAGAAAGCCACTTGATTTAACCAAAATCAACAACAAAAATTTCACTATCATAAGTGATGACAATTGGGGGGCAGAAGTTTACAATGCGCTAGGAATCCCATATCAAACTCCTTTTGTTGGAATCATAATTTACAACAAAGACTTTATAAAACTTGCGAGTGATTTTGAGTACTATTTAAATCAAAGCATTCGATTTGTACCTATATCACAATCAAAGTATGTCAAGGGATTTCAGGAGAACTTCGGCAGACCATATCCACTTGGAATATTAGGTGAATCCATTGAACTTCATTTTGTGGACTATACATCGGAAGAAGAAGCATTCACTAAATGGAATGAAAGAAAATCCAAAATCAACTACGATCGTTTATTTTTTAAAATGGATGGAACCCGTGAAACAGATAATGTTGAAGATATCAAACAGTTTATATCGCTTGATATTACTAACAAAGTATGCTTCCTTGGATTCTATCAGCAGGGAAAAGTTAAAAATGATCCGATAAAAGATGAATTGGTTATAATGGAAAACTGGAGTCCGGTAAGTGAAATATTCTTTCCATGCTCACTAAACTATTTTAATGTAATTGATTGGATAAACGGAGGTAAAGGCTATTACACTGAACTAAAACCATATACAGATAACATATTTAAAACTATAACCGGAAGATCAGAGTTCTTTCTGACATTTGATGAAAAAGCTGAAAGTACAATAGATGCACTGACCTATCCAGAAGCTTACCAATTAAGCATTGATCAGGAAACTGAATCTGTTAAAATCAACTATAATAAAAAAGAATCAGAGTTCTTTCATATTCCCGCACAATTAACAGACCAAGAGTTGAATGAAAGTTTATTCCTAGACCTATCGTTTCCGGAAGACCGACATGTATTTATACTTACAAGAGGTAGTAACGGAACAAAACTTGGTTTAAACCTCGGTGCAAGAGGTGAAAACAATTTATATGATTTTATTTTTGAAACAGAAGGAATCGAGCAGCCTCTGAATGATGATTACCAGTGGATTCACTTTGACTTTTCAATATTTAAAGTTGATATTCCTACAGAACAAATGTTTTCCAGAATAAAAAGCTTTTATCTATATGCAAACCCTAAAGAAGAAGCATCTGGAGAAATAGAAATAATGGCTTTGTTCAGTGGTTCGAAAGAAAAATTCCAGGAGATGCTGAACTAAAGTAAAATAAAAATAAGACCACATTCTGCTCTTTCTATGAAAGATCCAGAATGTGGTCAAAAATTAATTATTACCCTAAACTATCTGTATATATTATCTTTACCCGTAAGCGTCTTTAAAGAATTTTTTAACGCATTGAACATGTTCAGTTCACTGTGAAAGGTTATACCCAGCTGACTGTTTAACATTTTCAATATAAAGTAAATAGCCTGCCAATGTCTGTATCGATCCTCATCCATCTCTATAAATATTGTTTCGTCCTCTAAATAGCTAAAAGGAATAGTAGGCCATCTTTGTTTTCTATTCTGAATTAGCAGTCTGTCTTTACAATCAAGACATGCATTAACCCAATTATTCAACCATTCTTCTTCAAATTCTTCCCTATTATCGAGGCTTTCAAGGACATACTGACTAAGCCCCAAAAAGGTATCCTTCTGCTCTTCAAAATATAGATTTGCATCTAAAATTTTCTTTATTTTCCATTCCTGTAAATCATGTACATTATCAACCTTTTTAACCTGATATAAAGTCTTATAAACAAGCCAGGACGAAAACTCATACATACCCTCCAAATCATTAAAAAATGAATGTATAACAGGGTAATACATCAGCAGGCACTTATCGAGAATATTTTGTTCTGATGTATCATCATCATTTCCAGAAGTAAAAACTTCACTTAAAATACATTGTGAAGATTTAACAGAAAGATCCCTTATTATTCCTACTTCCTTTTTACCAACGATATAAGTAAGATTATCAATAAAAAAATCTTCAATGCTAATGATACGCAGATCCCACATATCAAAGCCATCAAGATTAGTCTTGGGTTGAATAACATCATCACAAATTTCTTTTACTTCAAGATCATCAAGAAATTTACGATCAAAATAATTATTCAACCTATCATAAAGCAAAGGCTTGAGATACATTTTAAAGTTATATGGAGAGACACTAAAGTCTAACTGAATAATATTTCCAAAAGTTACTCCCATCCAAAAGTCTGTTGCCAACCTGTAATAAAAGCTGGAAGCGATATTTTTCGATTTAACTTCTTCAAATAACGGAATTATAACTTCTTGAGTAAATCTTTTAAAATCGTCTATCCGGATATTAACAGTGGTATAATGCTCTTTGAATATTGCACTTGTCCACCCGATATTTTCAAGGTGTTTGGATTGAATGGCCTGCATCAGATAAAAATTTTAAGGTGCCTTTAATATGATAATCAACCGTCAATTATTCGGTATGTAAATAAAATATAAAAAAATAAACACCTGTGTATCATTTGTTACAGATCTTCTTATTTCATCAACCTAAATTTCATCTGTCATTAATAATCTCAGATTTTCAATGGAATATGTAATTAAAAGTACTTTATAATCATTCAATAAATAGCTGAGCTTTACTATGACCGATAATTAATTTTTCTAACGAAACACTAACTACACAAGCCATGAATCAGCCTCTCTATGTAACTAAGCCTTACCTTCCCCCTCTGGATGAATTTAAATCATATCTTGAAAAAATATGGGAACGACAGATCCTTACTAATGGTGGTCCCTTTCATGAGCAGTTAGAGGAAGAGCTGGCCAAATATCTTGGAGTTAAATACGTTTCACTTTTTGCAAACGGAACCCTGGCTTTAATGACAGCATTACAAACATTAAGAATATCAGGTGATGTAATCACTACGCCTTTCAGTTTTGCTGCAACAGCACACTCCCTGCTTTGGAATGGAAGTAAACCTGTATTCTGTGATATAGAACCCGGAACATACAATCTTGACCCAGCCAAGCTTGAAGCTTCTATCACACCGGATACAAAAGCAATAATGCCTGTACATGTTTATGGAAATCCCTGTAAAATAGAAAAGATACAGGAGATTGCCACAGCTCATGGATTAAAAGTGATCTATGACGCCTGCCATAGCTTTGGCGTTCGATATAAAGGGGAATCCATTCTTAATTATGGTGACTTGTCTGTATTGAGTTTTCATGCAACAAAAATATTCAACACCTTCGAAGGAGGTGCCATCATTAGTCATGATCCCATTACCAAAAGAAGAATTGACTTTCTGAAAAACTTTGGATTCTCTGATGAGGTCACCGTTGTGATGCCTGGCATGAATGCAAAGATGAATGAAGTTCAGGCAGCAATGGGACTAATTCAACTAAAAACAATTGACCAGAGAATTGATCGTCTTAAAAACGTATCATTGAATTATAAAAAGAGATTAAAAAATGTAGAGGGAATAACTTTCCTTGAAGAGATATCCGATACTAAACACAATTATTCCTACTTCCCTATTTTGATTGATGAAGAAAAATTCGGAGTGAGCAGGGATAAGACTTACGAACTACTAAAAGGTTTCAATATATACACAAGAAGGTACTTCTATCCTCTGATCAGTGAATTTCCTGTTTACAAATCTTTACCTTCTTCAAATTCTTCTAACCTTCCAATAGCAACGGAGGTTTCAAAGAAAGTATTATGTCTTCCAAATTTTGCAATGCTGACACAAAGTGAAATTGACCATGTATGTAATTCAATTATCGAAATTCAGAAAACGGTAAAAGAGGAAGTCGGTCAGGATGCCAAACTGGTATTTTAACAGAAGATTCAATAATCAATGCCATTTCAGATAAGACCTGTAAAGTTTAGTGTAGTAGTCTCTACACATAATCATGAACTTCATTTAATAAAGGCATTAAAAAGTGTCTTTGCTCAGGAGCATGAATATAACTTTGAAGTCATTATAACCGATGACTGCAGTAGAGACAGGACCCGAGAGATCATAGAGCTGTTTCAACTCAGATATCCGGACAATGTAATTCCACTTTGCCAGGATAAAAAAAACCGGGCATCTGAAAATGTTCTACTGGCATTTCAAAAGTGCAGAGGTCAGTATACTTTGCTTCTTGATCCCAATGATTATTGGACAGATACAGAAAAAATCAAAAAACAAATTTCATTTCTGGATGAGCATCCGGAATATATTTTTTCTTGCCATAGGTTTAACAGGCTTAATGAGTCCACAAATGAAATTCAGGATGATTTTCACCCTCTAGTTTTTAAGGATAAGCCTAATGGTTTTGAATTCGGTCAGGAAAGATATTTCGATTACTGGCTAACTCAATTATCTACCATGGCAATCAGGACGGAAGCCCTGAAAGATATCCCTAAACTCGAAACGTTCAAATACTATTGGGATACGCAATTATTCTGGCTATTACTGCTTAAAGGAAAAGGATTTGTTCAACCATTCTTTGGCAGCGTATACCGCATTAAAAGTGAAACAGCAGGAAATAAATTTGATCTGTTAAAGCAAAACTCTTTAACCTTTTTGATTATAGAAGAACTGCGTCAACGATACACCTGCAATGAACATATTAAAAGAATATATGAGCTCTATCAAAAAAATCTTTCATGGAGTAAAAGTGCGAACAAAAGGCAATTGAATCTTGATAAGGTGATCAATAAAAACTTCACAATAGTAAGCGACGATAATTGGGGTAAAGAGGTTTATGATGCATTTAACATTCCTTATCAGTCTCCATTTATCGGTATACAGATTTTCAATTCAGATTTCATAAAACTGGCCAATGATTTTGAGCATTACATTGATAAGCCTATAAAGTTTATAAATCTTTCAGAATCTAAACACCAAAGATCTTTCAGACACTACATTGGCGATGATTATCCGTTAGGACTTCTTGACAATGATATTGAATTACATTTCATTGATTATAAATCACCCACTGAAGCTCTGAAACATTGGAACGACAACATCTCTAAGATAAACTTAGAAAACCTGTTCTTTAAAATGGATGCATCAAGAGAGGAAAACAATTTAACATCAATTGAGGCATTTGAAAATATAAACAGATCAAATAAAGTCTGTTTTGTAAATTGTCACGACAAGGAAAAAAAAGTAAAAGATAATTCAACCCTGCATTTAATTGATTACTGGAATCCTGTCAGTGAGATTTTTTTTCCACAATCACTTTGTTCCTTTGATTTGATGGGATGGTTGAATGGCAAGGAAGTTAAATATAATAAGAACTATCAGCCTGAAAAGGACATCTTCATTACACCGGACAAACGGAAATATTTCTTTATTCAGTTTGATCAGGACAATTTTCATGCATTGGATTCAAAATTTCACCCTGAGACACATGAGATACTATACAATGAAGAGACTGAATCGGCTATTATAAATTATAATAAATCCGATCTTGAATACTTCTGTTTATCAGCACAGGAATGTCCACATCCAAAAACTTCAGATCTGTTCGTAGATTTGTCAGAAAAAGAAAACCGTCATATCATGGTGCTGGCAAAAGGAAACCCTTCACACCAGTTACGTATAGACTTCATAGGAAAAGAAGAAGACGAAAAGGATACCATCCTTCATATAGACGCAATAGTGCAACCACTTCAGGAGGATTTCCAATGGATTCACTTTGATTTCTCTTTCATTGATGACCCAGCCACAAAGTACCTGTTTTCAAGAATTAGAAGCTTTTATTTTTACCTGAATCCAAAAAACACAGCTCAAGGAACCTTAGAGTTAATGGCTTTCTATGCTGGCTCAAAGGAAACTTTTGAAGAACTGTTAGGATGAAAAAAATTCAGTTTTTGAATTAAACTAATTAAATTCTTCGAAAAGTATTAAACAACAACCTGGTAATTCTTACCAGACCAGCCCTTCTGTTCTCCATAAATGGAAAAATTTATAGTACCAGATAGTCTTTTATTCGACTAAGCCATATTCCTTGTCATATTTAGATTCCAACAAGCTCAGAATAATTGTTTTTAATTTGGAATAATCTTTCCTTATTCTCCCCTCAACATATTAATTCCTTACTTAATCTGCTCTAGGTTATTTTAAAATTTGAGTTATCCCACCTTTTTAAATTCCCCAAAAAATATAAGTTAAATCTTATATATTTAAAACATTATGAAAAAGATCTTCCTGATAACCATCGTATTTCTGTTATTATTGGACAATAATGCCCAGTCGCAGATCGCAAGAGGTGCTGATGTCGGCTGGCTTTCACAAATGGAAAACTCCGGACGAACCTGGAGAGATAGCAATGGAATTCAAAGAGATCTATTTGATATCTTAGACGACTACTGCATCAACTCTATAAGATTAAGAGTATGGGTCAATCCTGCTAATGGATGGAACGGCAAGCAGGATGTGGTAAACGTAGCTAAAAGAGCTGCGGCGAAAGGCTATAGATTGATGATTGATTTTCATTACAGCGACTCCTGGGCTGATCCGGGCCAGCAGACAAAACCCGCTGCATGGGCAAATTATAATGTCAGCCAATTAGGACAAGCTGTTTACAATCACACAACCGAAGTACTCAATGCTTTAAAAGGTCAAAACATAACACCGGAGTGGGTTCAGGTCGGAAACGAGATTAATAATGGCTTGCTATGGCCGGAAGGACAAGCATCAACAAACATGGCCAATTATGCATCCTTTGTGAATAAAGGATATGAAGCAGTTAAAGCTGTATTCCCTAATACCAAAGTTATTGTACACATTGCCAATGGATTTGATAATGCGCTTTTCCGTTGGAACATTGGTGGCTTAATAAGCAACGGGGCAAAATTCGACATCATAGGTATGTCTATGTATCCCAACACTCCCCAGGATTGGCAAACCTACGCTCAACAAACACTAACCAATATGAATGATATGATTTCTAAATACAATAAGGAAATCATGGTTTCTGAAATCGGAGTTTCTGTTTCTGCTCCTCAGGAAGGAAGACAATTTGTAGAACAGGTCATTAAAAATTTACAATCTCTATCAAATAAAAAAGGTCTGGGAATTTTCTGGTGGGAGCCTGAAGCATATAATTGGCAAGGTTATGATAAAGTAGCCTGGACAGGCAATTGGGGAAACTCTCCCTATCAGGCAACAGATGCAATGTCCGGATTTAAGTATAATTGTGAAAACAAACCTCCGTCAATTACCTTTTCTTCTCCAGGGAACAATATAAATTTGTGTCAGGGAACCCATGTAGAGCTTAATGCAAATGCTATTGATAGTGATGGTTTAATTTCCAGAGTTAACTTTCATGATGGTACTACTTTGCTCTATACCGACTATAACGCTCCTTATAGTTATTCATGGGAAAGTCCATCTGTTGGTACACACACTATTTCAGCTCAGGCTATTGATAATTTAAATGCCGCAACTACTTCTGGGACATCAACTATTACTATAATTGCTGCTCCTCAGATAACAATCACCAGTCCTGCAAACAACTCAATTCTTCCATCTTCCGGAGGATTTACAACTGTCACACTGAATATCCAAACAACAAGTCCGGATATAACTTTAATCGAATTTTATAACGGAAACAATCTCATTGGTAATACACAAACTAACTCCTATGCATGGAATCAGGTGCCAAATGGTTCTTATAAGAACATTACTGCCTTAGCAACCACTTCAGGTGGATGCAAAGGAACATCTGCCCCCATTTCATTCGAGATCAATACTGTTACCGGGCTAAAGGATAATTTCAATGCTGATATTACTATTTATCCAAATCCATCCAGCAATGGCTTTAACATAGATCATTTAAATAACTCTTTGGTTGAAATTTATAATTCCCAAGGGCAGCAAATTGAGCAGATTCAACCAGCAAAACATGTCAGTTTCGGAAGTCAATATCTTCCCGGCATATACCTGGTTAGATATGGAAATGGAAGGATGGTAAAAGTGATTAAATATTAATGAGCATTACATTACTTATTTATAGGAATTAAAGCCGGAAAAATTGGATTTCAGGAAGAATAAAATCCTGACCATCAATTAATCCCACAAATTTTTGTTTTTTTTTGTAACATTCTGAAATACTTGCGCCCTACTAAATGGGACAAAATATTCAGAATTTATGAACAGCTCATTTTTCAGACAAATTATTCACCAGATATTTTTAAAAGGTATCTTTTACCTGTCTTTACTTATACTTCCACTTGGGATTACTTTAGGTCAAAGTTCAGATTCAGCCAATAGCAAACCTCCTGCATGTGCAACGGATTTGTTAAAAAGGCTTAAAGGGGAATCTTATCAGAAGAAAGAAGATTCTATAAACAATCTGTTATATCTGGATACCTTCAAAAAGCATAAAAGGGCTGGTCAAACTTATGTTATTCCTGTTGTTTTTCACATAGTCCATAACGGAGGTCCGGAAAATATTTCAGACAGCAGGGTGATCAAATGCCTTAAAGATTTGAATGAAGCTTTTTCCAACACAGGAGCTTACGCACAAACAACCGGAATAAATACAAATATCCAATTTTGCCTGGCAGTTCAGGATCCTGATGGTAATATCACCTCCGGTATTACCCGAACGATTTCCCCACTCACAAATATCAATATGGAAAATGAGGATCTGTACCTGAAAGATCTTATCAGATGGCCTCCTCAAGATTACCTGAATGTGTGGGTTATCAATGAAATCAATTCATTATCATCCGGACCTGGAGTGGCAGGGTATGCGTATTTTCCTTCATCTCATGGAGGCAATGAAGACGGGATCGTAGTAGAGGCAAAGTGGACAGGCACATCAACTGATTATTCTAAAGTTCTGATTCATGAGGCTGGACATTACTTAGGATGTTATCATACATTCGAAGGTGGCTGTCCAAATTCTAATTGTCTTATGGATGGAGATCGTGTCTGCGATACACCTCCGGATGCATCTACAGACTATGTCACTTGCGGTTCCACAGCAAACACTTGTAATGTAGATGAAGACGACACATCCCCACAAAATCCATTTAGGTCTGTTGCTTTAGGTGGTTTGGGAGATCAGGTGGATATGACTACAAACTATATGGACTACAATGATCTGGCCTGTGTCAATATATTTACCCAGGGACAAAAAGACAGAATGATTCCTGCTATATCCATCATACGTAAAAGCCTGCTCCAATCTAAAGGATGCAAAAGCCCATGCACCTCTCCTATTACTTTTTCTACCTCACCTTTACCTGAAACAAAAGTAGAAGTGCTGGCAGGACAATCATTGAATTTCACAAATGCATCACAAGTCAATGTAACTTACGATTGGGACTTTGGTGATGGAACTACTTCGTCTAACACAGTTAGCCCTTCAAAAATATATTCTACACCTGGTACCTATAAAGTGATTTGTAAAGCTACCAACAGTGATCCCAATTGCACCACAGAAACATTTTGGGATGTCATTGTAAAGTGCCCTGTTGAATCAAAGTTTACAAGTCCTGCAGCCAATATACCTTCAAACACTTCTCTGACCTTTACTAATACAAGCACAGGGGCTTCAAGTTACAGGTGGTTCATTGATGGAATAGATGCTGGCGCTACCAATGACCTTACTTATAACTTTAATGTGAACGGAGCTCATTTTGTTCAGTTAGTAGCATGTAGTGGTCTTTGCTGTGATACTTCAGATGTAACCAAAGTGCAGGTGGGTAATTGTAAGATTAACCATGCTGGAGATGTCTGGTGTTATGGTTCTTGGGCAAGTGTAGATTTTGCAAGTGGTAATCCAGTAGCTTCAAGCAAGACATCTATGAATCAATCTGAAGGAGTCGCAAGTATTTCAGATGTTAATGGAAAACTCCTTTTTTATACAAATGGTCAAAGTGTTTGGGCTGCAGATCATACACTAATGCCAAATGGAACAGGCTTAAATGGTTCTGGGCTCTCTTCACAATCATCCATTATCACTCCTTATCCGGGAGCTCCAAATAAATACTGCATATTTACGGTGCATGACTGGCAAGAATTTAACTCTGACCTCAGCTACTCCGTTGTCGACATGTCATTGAATGGTGGAAAAGGAAGTCTTGTGGCCGCTCAGAAAAATATTACATTACAGAATAACATTGCAGAAAGGGTTACTGCCGTTTATCATAAAAACTGCAAAGACATCTGGATTATTTCGCATGAAAAGAACAATGACAAATTTGTCGCTTATCTCCTCACAAGTTCCGGCATAAATCCTGTTCCTGTGATTACCAGTATAGGATCTATGACTGCAGGAGGTAATCGATATGGTTATTTAAGAGTATCTCATGATAGCAGGAAACTATGCTCAACTCTTGGCGGAAGCTCCTCTCTTCCGACTGTAGAGCTTTTTGATTTTGACAATGAAACTGGAACCGTTAGCAGCCCAGTCACCCTTGAGACTTCTAATTCCCTGTCTGATGCTTACAGTTCTGAGTTTTCACCTGATAACAGAATTTTATATGTCACAGAATATGATGGAAGAGGTCTCTATCAATACAATTTATATGCTGGAAATCCTGGACAAATCGCGGCTAGCAGACTGAATATATCCACTACATCTACTACCAAACCAAGCGTGCAAATGGGACCAGACAGTAAAATATATTATGTAACGTATTATGGCCTCGGAGTAATTAATAATCCAAATGCTCTCGGGATGCTGAGCAATGCAACTGACGATGCTGTCTTTCATAAATCAGGAACTTACGGAAACCTTGGTCTTCCGAACTTTATTCCGGGTCTATTCGGAAACGACATTTCAATTGCAGGACCATCATCTGTTTGCCAGAACTCGATTGTCACTTATGAGGCAACTTCTGCTAGTTGTATTGGTGATGTTACCTGGACTTACAATGGAGACGGTTCAATTGTAAAGATAGATAAAACAAAAATCACCATAGATGTTGGCTCCACAGAAGGCATGCAATCACTAACTGCAGAAACTCCTGGTGAATGCGGTATAATTAGCTATATGCTTAATATCCAGGTAGAAAAAAACAGTGCTCCTAAAATAAATCTTGGTGCAGATACTGCAGTTTGTGGTACTATAGCTTTCTTACTTGATGCTGGCAATGGCTTTGACACCTATTATTGGTCAGATGGATCCACTAGTCCGACTCTATCCGTGACGAAGTCAGGAACATACTGTGTCACGGTAACTAATAGTCAGGGATGTGTTTCAAAAGATTGCATAACAATTAAGAACCTTCCGCCATTTTCAAACCTTAATATCATTGATGATCAGATGTTATGTAATGGAAATAGTGTGAAGCTTGATGCTGGTCCAGGATATAGTTCTTACAAGTGGAGTACTGGAAGCACCAATCGTACTGTTTCAGCTACGACCGCAGGTAAGTATTGGGTAAATGTAATAACACCCGACAATTGCGAAATAAGTGATACCATTAATATAACTGAAATGATCACACCTACCCTCGAACTGGGCCCGGATATAGGAGTTTGTAAGGGTGAGGTTGTTGAACTGAATGCAGGACCAGGTTTCAAAAACTATAAATGGCAAACGTCTGGTTATAATTCAGAGAAATTCACAGCATATCAGGAAGGGAAATATTGGGTAACAGTGACTGATACCTGCGGCTCACATTCAGATACGGTAAATATAACCAATAATTGTCCTTTACCGCTTAATATACTTTATTTTAACGGAACCCTTTCCAATCATCAGATTAAGGTCAATTATAAGGTGAATGACATTACTTCAAACTCAATTATATATATACAGAAGTCTAAAGATGGCGTTAGATTTAGCCCTATTAATGAGAGTTTTAAGTTCTATAATAAAAGTTCCAATGCAGAAGAAAAGTTTTATGATACGGAAGAAGGTTACGAATTCTATCAGCTTGTAATTAAAACACCTGATAATAAATACACTTTCAGTAAGATCATTCATATAACGCCACTGAATTCTGAAGCTACAATTACAGTATATCCTAACCCTAGTGACAATACATTTAATATTCAGTTTAATACTACTCAGGAAACAGAGAGGATTATTCAGATTCATTCCATTGATGGAAAGTTGATTAAAGATGAAAAAATCAACGGCAATGTATTGTCACTATCAATTGGAGCTGAGCTTAGCGATGGTCTTTATATTTTATCGGTTATAGATAACAACTCAACAATAGTGAGAAAATTACAAAAGATAAAGAGATAAATAAAAAAACAGCTCATTAGAAATTAATCTAATGAGCTGTTTTTTTTATTTCTTAAGTCTTCTTTTACTTACCTTCTTTGGCAGGTTCTGCCTTTTTCAGGATAAGAGAATTAGGCTTTCCAAAATTCAGTATTAGTTTATTTTGACTTACCTCAACAATTGTCATTTCATTGATAGGTCCTTTGCTGGATGTGAAGGTAATTTTAGATTCATCTTTATTAAGCTTCCATGCGCCCTCTTCAGATTTACCCATAAACTGGGCCTTATACTGACCGTTTTCTTTTATATCAAAAGTTACTTCGCTGAAAAACATCTCCAGCATCTTTAAGCTTGTAGAATCCAGTTTTTCCTTTTCTGTTACATCCTGATATTTCCAGTTTCCTTTTATAAGACTTGCTCTCTGAGCATTTACACTAAGAACTGATAGAAATAATAATGAGGTAAAAATAACTTTTAATTTCATTTGAGATTTTGTTTAAGTGAAATGATGAATGAATAATAAAGATTTCAATTTAACTCTCAAAATATCAAGAATTTTACCAACATCAAAATTAAACCATGACGAAGAAATAAATATAAGGATGAGGTATGAAGGGAACTAAAGCAACTTAGTAGGTCTTGATAGTTGCTCAGAACTAATTAAGGTATTTCAATACTGCAACGCCACAATCAAATGATCTTGCATCAACTAATTTAAGCTTATGTCTGTCTTTAAAAATACTTAAACCTTTACCCAAACTTGTTGGATTCATAAACAAATAAAACTCATCAATCAAACCTGCATCAATCAATGAAGAGACGAATGTTGCTCCTCCATAAACGATGATATCCTTTCCTTTTTGTGCCTTAAGATTATTGATTTCTTTGATAAAATCTTCTTTCGCAAGAATTGTATTATCCCATTCAGATTTTTTAAGAGTTCTTGAAAAAACTATCTTTTTAGCTTCGCGTATTTTCTTTGCGAATATAGATTGAGGATTTGATGGTTTGTTAGCTATTTGAGACCAATGATCTATAAATCCCTCCTGGGCCATCTTACGGCTCAGTAACACAGTATCAATGGAATCTTTCAATTCATAAAAGTATTGCCTCAAGTCAGTATCCCAGGTCCACTCTTCAGTCCATGGCCAGATAAGCCAATCAGTATGGCCATTTTCATCTGCAATATACCCATCAACAGATATTTGAACCTGTAGTTTTAATTTTCTCATTTTTGTTTAAAGACTGGAAATATGAAATGAATTCATTGGGGTAATATCTTCAAATTTGATTGAATTGGTTTACTTAAGCCTTATCATGCAATTGACATCTTTTTCATTATAATACCATTCAACGCAATATCCTTGTGGATCAAGGTCAGGCAAAGCAAGAAGTTCTTTAAATGCCCTGTCAATACTCATGATATCTTTTGCATAATCTTTTATAGTTATGCTCACATATTCCCCTTTCTTTAAAATTAAAGTTTCCAGATGAAGCTTTTCTGCTTCTCCAGGCTCCAGCTCTTCAGCAGCAGCACGATATACTATTCCTCCTCCATGTTCCGGTCTTGAAACGCCGAAGTACTTCCTATCTTTGGAAAATGGAATTAAAGAATATAGCTTTTGATGCGCTTCCTGAATCCCTTCTGGAAAGGATTTTGCATTGACATAAAACACCTTAATATCCTTATCGAATTTGGTCTTTTCCATAGAGCTTTCTTTATGTATCCAATTACAAAACTAACTTACATTACCCTATTCAGGGAGGTAAATACCGTCAAATTTGATGGGGGATCTGACTGATTTATTTCACTTTATCATTTTTATTCAAGAAGGTAATGTAATTGTGTTAAACCTGTATCAAACTGTTTTGTTGAAACAAGCTTTAGCTTCTGCTCCGGTCTTCCGTTCTTGAAAAGTCTGGTACCATCTCCCAGCAATATGGGGATAATAGAAACGGTCATTTCGTCGATGAGCTTTTCCTTAAGCAATTCCTGAATAATTTCAGATCCTCCGTCACAGAAGATATTCTTACCCTTTTTGCTTTTCAATTCAGTAACCAAATCTTTAAGGTTTCCGCTATAGAATGTTGTATTGCCAATAGATGGCTTTTGAGACCGTGTAATTATATAAGTTGTTTTATCAGCATGTGAAAACTCTGGTACATTCGCCATTACCCAGTCATAAGTTTTCCTGCCTGCAATAACAGTATCCACTGTTTGTATAAAAGAAGCATAACCGTAATCCTCTCCTTCCTTATTTACTAATGAGAGAAAACTTAAATCATCATTGGGCGCTGCAATATAGCCGTCCATGCTCGCAGCAATGAATAAAACAACTTTACGATTAGTTGACATTTTGATATAATTAAATTCTACTTATTACAATTGAGAAGACTTTTGTAGGTTTTGTTAAGTTTTTCATCTGTGAAATGAGATTACACAGAGAAACAAGGATATTAATTCTCTAGCCTCTTAACAGGTATCCATATTTCCTCTTCCGAATCAGGATCATTATTTTTATACTTATCTCCAAGCAATTCGAAATGTTCTCTGTGATCAACAGTATAGCCGGAAGTTGGCATCCATTCTTTAAATATAAAATGAAAAGTTTCGTGAAAGTTTTGCGGTCCGCCTTTGTGTAAGAATACAGCATACAAACCTCCGGATAAGAAATAAGATTGCATACCTTCCGGCACTTCCATGTTATCTGATACTTCCATTGCAGCCCATTTCACGAATTCTGACTCAGGATTCATATAATCGTCTGTATGCTGATATATCTGCAAGCTAAATAAATCAGAAGATACTGGATTGATTATAGATTTTCTCACAGGCATAAAACTTCGCCAAAGTTCGACGGTTCTATTTTCCTTTAAAGACATTTTAAGTTGTTTTCCGATAAGTATTTTACCAAAAATTGTTTCTAATCGCGGAACCAAGGGAGTTATAAGTTTTAAGTATTAAGTTTTAAGTATTAAGAAGTGAATTCTAACTGAAATAAAAATTCAAAACTGAATAGAAAGCTAATGTACGAAGAGGATATTACCTAGTTTACTTTCTTAAAGATTTTGTAATAGGCCAGTCCTGATGTAGCTTCTTCTCCTTTAGTGATAAATTCACCAATTGGAAGACTTTTAATAAACAAAAATCCCGAAGTTGTCCATCTCCCATCTATAATTATGTTGTGTTTAAGCTTTACTTCCTCAACTTTCTTTAAGGAATCAGCCTGCTTTTCCCAGATTTGAAATCCAAATGGAAGATCATCATAAACTACACTCAAATTACTTTGCTTGTTAAATATAAATCTGCCCTGAGCATCAGGAACCGGCCTGTTCCAAAGAAATGAAACCTTTCCATTACTCTTATCTATCAAAAGGACATTTTCATCTTCATACATTCCCTTTACAATCAGGTATTGTTTAAACGACTTATTATAACCTTCAAAATGATATTTGAAACTTTCAGTTTCATCCTCCGAGACGGAGTCTTTCAAAATCATGTTTTCAGAATTATCTATAGGCAAGCTTATTCCATCTTCCAAAATTGTAATAAAAGAAGTATCATTAATAAAATGATTATCTGCAAATTTTGTCTTTTCAAATTCAGTGGAGTCGATCTGAACGATAGAGAAATTATTCATCACTGAAGCCTCTTCATGGAACGACAAAATAGTTTCTTCTTCCTCTGAACGTACCTCTCCTGTCTGCTCTTTCTGGGTTGTGCATGACCAAACCAGAATAAAAAATATAACTAACAGATTAAAAAATCGCATAAGTATGATCAATTAACATATCCGTGAATCCATATCTCAGTCCTTTCTCCATCTCTCATAAAATAAAAGCCTTCATAAATCTCATTCTCCTGAATCAAAGAGTCTGTATGAATAGAATAACTTTTCATTAAAGGCTTACCATTATTTTCCAGGTAATATTTTTTATCAGAAATGAATCTCACATAATTTTGATCAAAACCATTATCAAAGAAATTCTCAGCTATCCATTTTGCTTTGTTCAACAGATAAATACTGTCATTGAACTTGGAATAATCAGTTCGGTATTTTGCCCAATAAGAAAAGTGATTGCATCCTCCAATGTGCAGGATCAGACTGTCTCCATCCTCCAGAGGAAGAATCGCTCGTTTTTCATTTTCATCCCAATGAAATTTAATAGTCGGATTAAACTTACGTATCGCTTGAGATGTAAACTTGAATGTACTAGTATCAAAGACACAATCATCTGTTAATTCAATATTCTGCCTATTAATAGCAGACTTTTTCGTAACTACTGATTGTTCTTTCTCTTCTTTGCTTATTTTTTCAGAAGAGCAGGATATTAGAAGTAGGATAAATAGTAATTGTATAGTATGTCTCATATTATTCAATTTAATTGGAGAATGACTACTTTTAATCCAAAGACCTCATCCCTAGTCCTTCTCCTAAAGGAGAAGGGAAAAGGGATGCAATATTTTAACAGATTGCTGTTATAATTTAAACAAGAATGAGAGAGTTTTTTAAACTTCAGATACGTCTTATGTCTGGGACGAAAAGAGAATGTATCCCTACTTAAAACTTATAACTTAATACTTAAAACTCAATTAAGCATTCCAGTTCTTCTAAGCAAAGCCTCAGGAGAAGGTTCTTTACCACGGAATCTTTTGTATAACTCCATCGGATGCTCGCTACCACCAGCGCTTAGGACATGAGTTTTAAAAAGCGTTGCAGTGTCTTTATTAAAGATACCTTTCTCCTGGAAGAATTCGAATGCGTCAGCATCCAATACTTCCGCCCATTTATAGCTGTAATAACCTGAAGAATATCCGCCCTGAAATATATGAGAGAAAGAACAGCTTGTATTCGCTCCTTCTGCAGCTGGTAGAAGATCTGTAGCCTTTTGAAGTTCTTTTTCATAAGCTCCTACATCTTTCACATCCTGAGCCTTGCCTGAATGCCAGCCCATATCCAGCTGTGCAAGACCTACTTGTCTGACAGTCTGATAGGCTTCCATGAAGTTTGCACTTTCTTTGATTTTTTTAACCAGATCAAGAGGTATTGCAGCTCCAGTCTCATAATGCTTTGCAAATAAGTCTAGGCTGTCCTTTTCATATACCCAGTTTTCAAACACTTGAGATGGCAACTCTACAAAATCCCAGTAAACGCTTGTTCCTGAGAGACTCTCATAAGTTCCATTCGCAAGCATTCCATGCAGTGCATGACCAAATTCATGGAACAATGTAGTAACCTCATTGAAAGTAAGCAAAGAAGGCTGAGTTCCTGTTGGCTTAGTGAAATTGCATACAATAGAAACATGTGGTCTGACATCATTTCCATTTACTTTCTTCTGACCTCTGAAAGAAGTCATCCATGCGCCATTCCTCTTTCCTGCTCTTGGGAAGAAGTCAGCATAGAAAACTGCTACATGTTTATCCTGCTCATCCAACACTTCATAAACCTTTACATCCGGATGATAAACCTGCACATTATTAATTTCCTTGAACTTTAAGTCGTATAATTTTCCTGCAACCTTAAATACACCATCAATTACATTTTCCAGCTTGAAGTATGGCTTCAACATCTCATCATCAATAGAGTACTTTTCCTTCTTTAGTTTTTCTGAATAATAAGATATATCCCATCTAGCCAGCTTTTCAGGTCCGCCAATAGATCTTGCATATTCTGATAGTTCTTTTAATTCTTTTTCTCCAATCGGTTTTGCATACTTAAGAAGGTTGTCGAGAAACGCGCTAACTTTTGATGGGGATTCAGCCATTCTCTCTTCCAACACAAAATCTGCGTGGGACTTATACCCTAGCAGATTAGCTCTCTCATGACGGAGCCTTACGATATCCAATACAATCTTCTTATTATCATTATCATCACCTTTGAATGCTTTTGATCCGAAAGCATAGAACATTTTTTCTCTCAGTGCTCTGTCATCCGCATAAGTCATAAAAGGAATATAACTTGGGAACTGAAGTGTGAAGATCCAGCTGCCCTCTTTGCCTTTTTCTTTGGCTGCAATGGCTGCAGCTTCGATTACAAATGGAGGCAATCCTGAAAGCTGCCTTTCATCAGTAACTTCCATGAAAAAATCATTGGTTTCTTTTAGAACGTGCTCTCCGAATAAGAGTGACAATTGAGACAAGTCTTTATCGATTTCACGAAGCTTAAGCTTTTTATCTTCAGACAGGTTTGCGCCATTGCGGACAAAACTCTTATAAGTCTTAGCCAACAAGGTATTTTGTTCAGGAGTAAGAGTCAGTTTATCTTTTTTATCATAAACTGATTTGATTTTCACAAACAGTTCTTGATCCAACAAGATATCATTGGAATATTCTGAAAGCAGAGGAGAAATTTCTCTTGCAAGTTTTTGAATTTCATCGTTCGTCTCAGCAGAGTTCAGATTAAAAAAGACTGAAGAAACGGAGCTTACCAATTCGCCGCTTCTTTCCAATGCCACTATTGTATTTTCAAAATCAGGCACTTCCTTGGAGGCTGTAATCCTCTTAATATCCTCTTTTCCTGAAGCTATGGCTTCTTTTATTGCAGGAAGAAAATGTTCGTTTTTAATCTGATCAAAAGGTATTGTACCAAAAGGGGTATTATAACTCTGTAAAAGTGGATTCATAAAATATTTTTATGTTAATGATCGTCTAAAATAAATAATAAACTGAAATATTCTGGATAAGTTAACGAAGATTGGATATTTATCTCCTTTTCAGATAAATTTTCTGTTGATCAACAACGTGGATTTGCTTGAAAAAATCAACTAGCGCAATGTACTTATCTTTTGAAAAACTACCTTTGAACCTGATAGAGTGGCGAATATATAATACTTGACCTCCTATTTGAATAAATTCCGTTTTGAATTTTCCGAATTCAGTATCTAAAATTTTCGGTTCAGGAAGATGCTCGATCATGTATCCTTCAGGGAGTGTTATGGTAACGGTATCATGCTCCTGGAAGCTATAATCTAGCTGAATGTCATTAACTCGCCCTTCATTTGAATTAAAAGGATTTTTAAATCTTCTAAGGTAATTCGGAGTAAAGGAAATCATATCTCCCGTTGTAGAAGCAAATTCCAATTCCTCCATTTCAACATCAAAAGTCATCGAAGGATAAATATCAGGAGTTTCCTTGATTGAATATTTCTTCACCGTTAATTCTCTTGAAGGATACTTGTCAAGCAGATATTGTTCCTGTTCTTTTTTATCCAATGACCTTATCCTTATCAGTTCATCCATCATAACCCCAGAGTTTGTATATCTGGCACTACAAGCCATACCACCATTCTCTTTAACTAGTATAGAGGCCTTTATATGACTGATATTATTCTCAAGAGCATAAACAGGTGTATTTACCAATTTTCCACCAGAGGATGTAATAGCAAGTGCTTTCCTATCTGAATTATTTTTTCCAATATAACCAAATGGATACTCTTTACTGGTACATTCAAGCCAGACCGTATCCTTCTTTAATGGTACTGCAACAATTATATGATTGATCTGATAGAAGCTGGGAAAATCTTCGTATCTGATTATTTGTTTTTTCCCATGCCCTATTTCAGTATATATTCCCTTTACTCCGATAACGCATAACATCGCATTCATATAATTGGACAAGCCTTTGCAATCACCATACTTATTCTGGTCAACATATGCAGCCGGGAAAGGCTGAACACCTCTTATTCCATCCTGAACACCGATATATCTTGTTGACTGTTGAAGATGTTTATAAAGTATACGAATTTTCTTTAGAGTATCAGGTTCTGTTTCGGTAAGGTTTAAAATTGTCTTTCTGGTATCTTCCGGAAGTTCGTTTCTGTTCTGCAGTAATGTCCAGGACCATTTGCCGAAGTTGTGCCAGGAATCCATAGAACCTGAATAACCATTATAGTTTATCTTTTGAGGTGTTATATATATTGAAGGTACACTTGTCCAAAAGGATGGAGCAAAGCTTTCTTCATAGATAGCCTGAACTGTTTCACTTTTCCAGGTGCATACATTCATATCACCTATAACACTCTTATGCTCCTTTCCTTCAAACTGATTTGTCTTATAAAGAAATTCTATTCCTTTAGCTGTCTTTACGGTTAATAGTGCCTCCCCTGTAGGTAAGCCGTAATCTTCTATAAACGGGAAATAAACACCAAGAAAAACTTTATAATCTACTTCATATTCATACTCTACAGTATAGGGATACTGATAATAGTTCAGTTCTTTGTATTTTACTTTATTATCAGAATATAAAGTATAATATTCCTGAGCATGAAATTCTATCAGATCAGACTTTGACGCAGAGGAGACCTTATTTCCCAGCACATCCGTAACCAAAGCTTTAAAGGACTTAAGCTTTGAATCATTATCTGTGTTGATATATACATTCCCATACTTTTGTCCTTTAGCATTCAAAATCTGAATTCTGAATTTATACTTAAGATGGACATTGTTTACATCCTTAATAGTATATTCAGCATGCTTATATACAACTACTGCATTGGGCAATCTGGTCGTCTGAGCAAAGCTTTTAAACTGAAAAAGAACAGTTAAAATTATTACAAGATATTTCATTACTTCCTTTCTATAACAATTGGCTCGTTCAACTTAGAGATTACTTTATTGGTAAACTCTTTAAGAAAACCGTAATAATTCTGAGGTATAATAGTCTCGGACATTTCCCATTTGATAAAAACTCTGATACTGTTCTTATCATTAACTGTTCTATAAATGAATTTTCCATACTGAATACCTTCATCCTGCAGAGCTATGGATATATTTTTAGGAACTACTGTGGCTGTGTCTCCTGGTGATAATTTTATGTAAATAGTATTATTAATATTATAAGGAAAACCCAATTCGACGGGGAATTGTCTCTCTTTCTGTTTGTAGGGGTTCTGTAGTTCAAACAAATTCAAATTAAGAAACAGCTTGCCTGCCGGCCTGACAGAAGAAGAGTAATAGTGGTTTTCAGTATAATCTTCGTATTCATTTTCGAGATTGAGAAAAGAGGAACTATCTTTTTTGATCAATTCATTTTCCAATGAGAAAACAGGCTCTTTAATAGTGTTATTTATTTTGTCTTCACGCTTTTCTCTGGCAAAATATCCGCTATACTTTCCGCAAAAGCTTATTTTAACTCCACCAGGTTCTAAATTATAATTGACAAGATAGTTTTCTTTGCTCTCTGTAGGATAATCTATTTTTAACCATCGGCTATGAGCGCCATCCAAAATGAATCCCCAATAGTTTATATGATCTGAAGGTAAGAGATGATAATTGGAGCTACTACTTACTGCATCCAAAAAGGTATAACTACTATCTTTTTCTGAAACTGCAGCCATGACATGGTTAAACTGATTCAAATGAGGAAAGTGTTTACTAATCTTGCCATGTTCTTTGGTTGATATTAAGAAAGGATTTGCAGGAATACCGGCTTCATTAAGCAGCAAGCACAATAATAGATTTATTTCCGATGAGCTTCCGGTTCTTGATTTTATGAGATCTGAGATATTTTGGTTCTTATACCAACTATAATATGCAGGTTTAAACTGCTGAACGAATTTGAAAATTTTCTTTACCGCAACCTCCCTAGAATCTTTTAAATCAATGATCTGAGCTAGAAGATCTTTGGCTACCCCACTTTTAGTCAAATATGGTGAATAGTCTTCGGTAACTTCTGCTACAAGTTCATCCCAGGTTTGCAAGACACTTTGATTATTGACTCTACTATAATCATACTTTAAATAACTCTTCAATTGAAACTGAATCTGATTGATATAGTCTTTATAGCAATAGACAAAGTCTTCATGTTCATATCCGGGAATATTATTTAATGACCATTTATTGTCATTGGGTGATGCTCCATTATATTTATCAAGAAGTAACTTGCCTGATAGAATGACATTGTATTCAAGATTTCTGGGAATTTCAGCTTTTAATTCACTATATATAGTTGGAATTTTATTCTGAAAATGCCAGTCTTTTAAAAAATAAAATCTCTGGTTTACAATGGTGTATTTATATTCTACGATGGAACCATCTTTTACATTCGGAAAGGTAAATTTCTTTTCTTTAACTCCTGGTTCCGGTGTCTGAGTAAAAATCTGATCTTTATCTATTTGCGTGACAACCGGAATACCATTTTCAAAATTGATCGTCTGAGCTTTCAGGTTTTGGATGTCTTCCAGGTTATTCTCAATTGTATAAGGAATCTCAATTGTGGCATAATCCAGGCCTTTTGAATTAAGTATCTTAATTTTCCTATATATTTCCAGATAGATAAAATTATTGATAAACTTAATATCTCCAGTCTCTGCCAGCACTATTGCATTGGCCGAACTATCAAAACTACAGACCTTTAATTGAATTTCTTCTTTACTTGGTTTTCCCCATTTTAAAGAGTGCTGACCCTGACTTGTAGCTGCTGTAAGCGTAAGCAGCAGTAGCGCAATTAACTTATTCATTTTTAACTTAAATACTTTAAATACCTCCTAAAAAATAGACATACGGTTATAATGTCATTCAAAAGAATAGAACAAATGTAAAAAAAAGAAGGCTCTGATTGAACAAGTAAATGAAGCAATCAAGAGCCAGATTTCATATTATTTGATAACTGTTTAACTCACAAAGTTTTATTATTTTAGATGATTCGGTAAAGGTATATTTATACTTGACTCATCAGGTATCGGCGCCAGTCTATTTGGTGGAATCGGAATAAGACCAGACCAGATAGGTAGATTCATATCTTCTTCATCGTCACTTGGAGGAGCGTTTCTTACTTTTGCTGATGCTTCACTTATTTCAAAGGCAATAAGCATTGTTTTATTGACTTCACTTGCTTTCATAGGACGTAGATAATCCCAGCTTCCCGGCACCATTTTCTCTGTCAGTTTTTTGAAAAAATCAGCTTTACGCTCATAGTCATCAATGAGTTCGCTTTTGGAAAATATGACCACAGACCTGTAATTCACAGAATGATGAAATGCAGATTTAGCTACTACCAATGAGTCCGCCAGCATTACTGAAATACAAACCGGAGTCCCGGGTGTCAGTTGTCTTAAAAAATGACTTCCTACAGAACCGTGAATGTAAAGCTTGGATCCCTCCCTCACAAACGCTGTAGGAATGGAGTAAGGTTCGTTGTTTAATGAATAGCTGACAATGCAGAACAATGCTTCATCCAATATCGGGAAGATCACTTCTTCCGAATAATGCATACGCTGATTAGCGTATCTGCTCGGGGTTGTTTTTTCTGTCTTTTGCATATTGAAAAATTTAAACTCTTACAGCAACATATCATATGCTGCATAACATTTCATTAATAACTATTAAATAAATTGGAAGAATGCTTTAGTTCTCATTACTCATAAAGCTACCTTCAGAGGCACTTTGTAACATCCTCACTAAAGACCTCACCCTAAATCCCTCTCCTGAAAGAGAGGGACTTTAATGCTATGTTATTAGCCATTTCGGCTTTAAATTACATTTATTTTTCCGTAGACTGTTCCCTTCTCCTTCAGGAGAAGGGTTAGGGATGAGGTCCATTTACTTAGATAGGAGAACTAAAAACTTAATGCTAAAAAAAACACCTGCCGAAATTCGGCAGGTGTTTCAAAATTTAGTAATTAAAATCTTTAAAACGATGCCGTATCTGCAAGTATATTATGCTTGGGTTGTGCGCTTCTGTATTCGTTCCTTACCTTTTCAAACAATTCTACAGACGCTTCAATCTCTTCCTTATTAATAGAAACACTTTCAATATTAAAACCTACCGGAATATTTTTATCCATTGCAAATTCATGCAGTTCTTTAAATATCTGATAGCTGACATCAAATGATTTTTGTAAAATATCTTTAGAATTCAGTAATTCATTTTCAACCCACTTAGGTACTGAAACTCCAAGCCACTTAAGGAATTCAAGTGTTTTAGGCGAACCACATAAAGTCAAAGTGAAAATAATAGGTCTCATCTTTTCTGATGTTGTTTCGAAAAGATAGTAATAATCAGAAAGAAAGTTTTTTGAAGCCTCACTATGGTATACAGCTTGAGAAATAAAGAATTCACAACCATTGCTGATCTTATTCTTCACTCTGAAGTGTTCATCATTTTTCTTTTGATGCCTTTCAGGAATCATAATACCACCCAGAAGGATGTCACTATTAGCATTCTGACATAGCTGATACGCATCCTCCAGACTCAGTTGTACCTTTTGATTTTGTGAAGATGCTCCGACAAATACATACTTTTGATTGTTACAAGCCTCTTTAAGCTCAGCCTCCAAAAGTTGTGGTGAGTAATTTCCTACAGACCTGAAAAGAATTTTAGGAAGGGTTAATTCTTTAAGATAAACATCTGCATATACTTTAGGATCCAGCGTAGGCAAAAATGGATAGGGTCTGTTATCTGCAATCCTGTCAGATTCATCCTGAATATCGTAAATGATAAGCGCATCCGCTCCCAGGCCCTTAATCCTGCTTACCTGCTTCTCTGCAATTTCCAGAATACGTTCTTCTGAATTCTTTGCTTTAGGAGGAGTAATACCGTATGTCAACATTTAGTTTCTGGTGGTTCTTGATCTATAAAAGCTAAAAGTAACAAATAAATTTATTAAATCAGAATACCAATTGTTTAGTTTACCAAAAATTAACTCATATACAGTAAATTACACTCCAAGATAAGTTCTTAATTCAGGGGCTATATTCTTGCGGATAAGCAGGTTTTGAAGCTCCCATTTTTCCATTTTTTCAAACTCCTCTAAAAATTTTACTTCTCCGCCTTCAAGCACTGCCACAGGTACGCCATCTTTCAATAATATTCTGTTTCCAAAGTATCCGGTAACTCTTTTTCCAGGAAGCAATACTCCTGTCAGGTTTAATGGATCTACAGCAGAAACGACAACCAATGATCCACTTAATTCTTTTTTACGGGCATCTCTTAACATGGTGACTGCTTCTGGTAAAGCAAACTGTTCACCCCAAACGCCATCCACAAATCGCCCTCCTCTTATTTCGCCACGGGCCTCCATTTTCCTGAAAGTTCTTACAAGATCTCTCCATGGTGGCATTATTAATTCTTGTTCTGCCAGCTTCCTGAATACAACTCCATAACGTTTTAATAATACATTGGCTGTCATTGCAAGAAACCTATCTTTAGAAGGCTCTTCATGAAATTCATTCCTGATAAGACTCCATCTTCCTGAATCACTCATTGTGAATGGTACAGTTCTTCGTGTAGAAGATTCCAACTTGTATTTGGATGGAACCAATAAAGCTCGTAGTCCGGTAAAGCTATCTGAACTCACAATCCCTGCCGAGACTAGCTCTGCAATCGCCTCTTCTGTCTGGGAATCGAATAATCTTGTTCCTGTAGCAATATCGTCAAAAAATGAAGCACCTCGTTCTTTCAGAAAGTTTACAACCTGTAAGGCTTTTGCTGAAAGTTCAGGAGCATTATTATTGCCCGAATCATATTTCCATACTTCAGCATTTTTTCTGGAGACTAACATAACAGGAGTCGTCTTGATCGGTGAGTTAAGTTTTTTAACAGCACCATCTGTTTTGCCGATCCTTCCCCAGACATATTTCCCGCTCATGCAGCAAAAGTCCAGCCATGTGTGATTGTAATTGGCAACTCTTGAAGGAAGTATCTCAGATTCCCATGCTGCTGAGGAAGCTTCAAACCCTTCCAGCTTTGAAAGAACAGTTTCTACCGCAAGTGGGCCCTCTGCCTGCTCTGAAGACAAGCCTTGCCATTCGGTGAGGTACCGCATAAAATCTGCAGGAGAAACAGCTTCAATCTCTTTTCTAAGCTTTTGGAGTGTATACCGATGTATCCTTGATAAAAGCCTTCTTTCGCACCATTCAATGGATTTAGAGCCAGGATTAAAGGTACCTCTGAAAACAAATCCCTCCTGCTCTAACGTGAGCATTGCATAGTTGATGTCACTTTGAGAAGTGTCCATTTGACTTGCCAGCTCCTCTTCTGTAACAGGACCTAACCCTTCCAGTCTTCCTCTGACTATTTCCTTTAGAGCATCTTCCTTCGTCCACTTCTTTTCCCTGAGCCTATCGGGTACAGGCAAAGAAGGAGTTAATTTAAAGTCCTTATAAATCGATTCATATTGCGGAATCCGGTCAATCGAAATCCATAGTTTATTACCATTGGAAGTTTTAAATATACCTGCACGCTGTTCTTTTGTCAGGACCTGAAAAAACTCATCCCATGAAAATCTTCCATCTCCTCGTTTCATTTCTTCTTCAGTGATGTATCCAAGCATGCTTAATGCATCCTGCAATTCATCCGGTGATGATGCGACAGGCCAGGCTTCTGATTTAACAAGTTCAATCACAGCAGCATCCAATCTGCCAAGATCATCAGCTTCTGAAGCATCCAGCCATCTTCTGCTCAATACTGCTCTTGTTCTTCTTTCTTCAAGCGGTGCATCATCCAGAAAAGCATAAGGTCTGGCTGTTAGTATTTCCTGGGCAAGCGGAGAAGGTTCCCGAAGGTCTTTGGCAACAAGCTCCACTTCTCTTTTTTCTATTCGCTTTAATACATCCTTCAACAAATCAATATCCATTGCCTCTGTGAGACAATCATGGATTGTCTGATTTACCAAAGGGTGATCAGGTACTTCTCTTTCTCCTTGTATATTTTCAAAACAAGCCAACTGATCAGGAAATACCAGAGCAACAAGATCCTCTGACTGCATGCGCTGCAACTGCGGAGGCATCTTTTGCCCGCCTCTTCTTCTTAAAACTGCAAGCGCAACACTGGCATTCCACCTCCATCTGATCTCAAAGATCGGAGAATCAAGCAAGGCTTGAATTAATATTTCCTCAACAGATTGTTCTTTCAGATAATTAAAAACTTCTTCCAGTGGAAAGCTGTGAGTAGAGCCTAAAGAAAGAATTATTGCATCTTCTGTTGCTGCCGCCTGGAGCTCAAAATTAAACTTCTTACAAAATCTTTTTCTTAAAGACAATCCCCAGCCTCTGTTTACCCTGTTACCAAAAGGAGAATGTACAATAAGATGCATATCACCTGCTTCATCAAAAAAACGTTCTAATACCAGTCTTTTCTGAGTAGGCACAGTGCCAAGAGCAACTTTTGATAATGCGAGATAAGTAACCAGCTGATCTGCTCCTGCCTCACAAAGGCCTACATCTTTTACCAACCATTCAATTCCTTTGGTTTTCCAGGAAGTGTTATCATCATCCTTTAGAGAAAATTCATCAACCTCACCAATAAGATCAGATACAATCTCCCGAACTCTTGATACGGCATCTGATAACTCTGTCGTCCTCCCTGGACCTTCGCCCAGCCAGAATGGCAATGAAGGAGGTTGCCCTGCGGCATCCTCAACTTTTACTTTACTATTTTCTATTCTTGTAATTCTATAGGAAGCATTACCAAGCTGAAAAATATCTCCGGGTAAACTTTCGATAGCGAAATCTTCATTCAAGGTTCCTACAAAGATATTTTCCGGTTCCTTGATAACATCAAAGTCAAAATTATCTGGGATTGCTCCTCCGTTTACTATTGCTGTTAATCTTGCTCCTTTTCTCGCTCTCAGTTTTTTATTAACGACATCATGAAAAATATAAGCGCCCCTTTTTCCCCTTCTGGTTGTAAAACCGTCCGAAAGCATGTTGATTATTTCATCATACTCTTTTCTTGAAAGCTCGCGAAATGGATATGCGCTTCGAAGCATTTCAAAAAGAGCATCTTCATCCTGCTCTTCAGATGCAACTTCTGCAACAATTTGCTGGGCGAGAATATCAATAGGCTTTTCCGGCATTACAATTGCATCCAGTTCACCCCTTCTGACAGAATCAAAAATGGCAGTGCATTCAAGTAGTTCATCTCTTGTCAAAGGAAACAACATGCCTTTCGGTCTACCTTCCACAGAGTGACCTGAACGACCAACTCTTTGAAGAAAAGCAGCAATGGACCTTGGAGAACTTATCTGACAAACCAGATCTACGAAGCCAATATCAATCCCCAATTCCAGAGAGGATGTAGCTACCAAAGCCTTTAAACTTCCTGACTTTAATCTCTGCTCTGCATCAAATCTTTGCTCCTTGGACATACTACCATGATGCGCAGTTACAGCAGAAGGACCAAGTCGTTCTGTTAAATGTAGCGCCAGTCGTTCTGCAAGTCTTCTTGTATTGACGAAAATGAGTGTGGTCTTATGTTCAAGAATTAATGCTTCTAATCTGTTATATATTTCTCCCCAGACTTCATGGGACATAACAGATGTTAGAGGAGAACCAGGAACCTCAATGGTAAGATCCATAGCCCTTTTATGGCCTGTATTGATGATCTTACATGGCCTCTTTTGAGCATTTCCCATAAGAAATTCTGCTACTTTTTCTATTGGTTTCTGAGTAGCGGAAATACCTATTCTTATAAGCTTATTTTCTGTAAGATGCTGAAGACGCTCAAGAGACAAAGATAAATGACTTCCTCTCTTGCTCCCAACAATACTGTGTATCTCATCTACAATTACTGATTTTACAGTTGAAAGAATCTTTCTTCCGTTGACGCTTGTAAGCAATAGATAAAGAGATTCAGGAGTAGTTACAATGATGTGTGGAGGCTTCCGGATCATAGAACTGCGTTCAACAGTAGTTGTATCTCCGGTCCTGACTCCGACTCTGATCTTTACATCCGGACAACCCGTTTTGACAAGCTCTTCTGAAATCCCCTTTAATGGAAACTGAAGGTTTCTTTCGATATCATTACTCAGGGCTTTAAGAGGAGAAATATAAATGACTTGTGTCGCATCCTCCAGTCCTCCTTTACATCCTTGCTTTACAAGGTCATCAATAGCTGACATGAAAGAAGCCAATGTTTTACCAGATCCTGTTGGTGCTGCAATTAAAACTGATTTTCCTTTTTTAATTTCATTCCAGGCCTGAGTCTGCACACTAGTCGGCTGACTGAAGGTTTGGGTAAACCAGGAAGCAACAGCAGGATGAAATTTGTCCGATAGCATTAGTATTTCCGATAGTTATGGTAAAAGTTACCTTATTTTGATGAGGAAAAGAAACCTCACCTTCTAAAACAAAACAGAAGTCAAATAAACTCCTGAAAAACAGATAATTTTTAATCGGGATTAAGCATTAAAAAAACATCATTGTTAATCAAACAGTTAGAAGGTATAACCAAGTGCTGGATTACAATGATTAACAGGATTTTTTTGGCTAATGCTTTATTTTGGGTTATAAAAATTTCAATTGTATTTATATCCAATATAACTGGAGAATTTATGCTCCCTCCCCGGCAGGTGTCTGCACCATAGCCATCAACCTAACATTGATTTAGTAAACCACAATCAGCCGTTTTGTCATCCTGAGCCCTGCGAAGGATCTGATAGTCACAAAATACTCTACTCCGTGGCCAGTCCCCTGACAGGTACTGTCTTAAAATCCAAATTGATTTTTATAATTATTTTAATAAATTTACAATTAGCGAAAGAAAGCTTCAGGCGATTCGTTGCACGGAAGTTTATCTTGTGTAGCCTTAGCCTATGCTGAGGCTACTTATTTTGTCTCCTGCGGAGCCAAGCGAAAGAAAAGGCTTAGGCTCATCATTACCAGAAGTATTTTTAGTGATTTTGTAGTTAGGATCATATACTTCATTTCTTTTCCATAATGTATAAATTAAACAAAGTAACTTCTTTTGTACCGCGACATAAGCTTTCATCTTGACACCTGAGTTTGAATAAACCCTTTCAAATAGTGATCTAAAAACTGGTTCATTATGCGTAACTACACATAATGCAGGCATATGTAAAATTCTCCTTATTCGAGTGTTTCCTTTTTTGGAAATTCTAGATTTGCCGACTTTTGTTCCTGATTGATTCTCGACCACATCATATCCTGAATAACTTACAAGTTGCTTTTGATTAGCAAAGATTTCAAATCCATTCGTTTCTGCTATGATAACAGCAAAGGTTAATAATCCAACTCCTTTAATCTTATTAATCATTTCATACTTTCCTCTCAAATTAATATCTTCATTAATAAGACCTTTAATTTGTTTCTCCCCAATAACCAGTTGTTTATCGATTGCTTTAAGAGTATCTTGCAAACCCTTAGTCACAGTTTTTAATTCATACATACTATATTCGATAGCATGCAATTGATTGTTCAATATAGTCCTTTGCTTATGAAGACTTTCATGAAGTCGAGTTAAGCTTCGCAAAGTATATATATTCTTACTTAAAGGTTGCCAAAGAGCTATAGATTGTTCAGCACACATTCTTGATAAGCCTTGTGCATCTATTTTGTCATTTTTACTTTTTAATCCAAAACTTTGAAGATATCGTTTTGCTTTGTTGGGAAGGATAACACTGCACTTTTGACCGTTTTGATATAAATACCAAGCCAACTGTTCATTATAAACTCCAGTAGCCTCCATTAAATAAAAAACAGGTAAATCTTCTTTAGAATTCTTCTTGACCCACTTAAAAAATAACTCAAATCCTCCAAGGTTATTTGTGAAGGTCCCAGATGCTTTAACCTTTACCTCTTGCATATCATTTATAACAGATATGCAAGCTTTAAAATCTTTCTTTGATCCATCAATCCCAACTGAATACTTTAGATTAGTCATAGATTATAGAGTTTAGTGAAACAATTTACTCCAAATGGATTTCTTCAGTAGTTTTTGCTCATATAAATTCAAGATTATTGCTCTTAAAACAATATCTTTAGGTACTATTCAAACTTTGGAAGAAAACAGTCAGAAGGATATTCCTGTCAGACAATATTGCTAATGCATATTTTACCACAATTCGAGGTGCCTTCCAACTGCCAATTTGGAAATATAAAATTGTACTTTTTATTCTCTAATCAAAGATATGAGGCCACAATTTTCCCCTGCAAGAACCTTTCCATAAAGTTGACTTAGTGAATGATGATATCCCAACACTAAAGCATTTCATTTGAGTGATCATTAATTTTTCAAATCATTATTCTTGCAGGTAGATTTAAGATTTACCAATTCTTTTTCCAGCTTTTTATCACCATTAAAACTATTATGCATTTTTTAAATGCTTGTTTGGCAGTAGTTGCTTGTCAATTCCATATGTAAAATTGGGTAAGGCTTTCCAAATCCATCTATATCAGAAACAGATTTCACCCTGAAACCAAAATGAATATAAAACTCGACTGCTTGTAAATTATCTTTATTGACATCAACCTTTGTCACGCTAAGGTTCTCAATTGCATACAATAAAAGAGTCTTCCCAATACCCTTTCCAATTTCATTTGCAGCAACAAACAACATTTCTAAACTATCTTCATTAGTCCCGATAAATCCAATAATCTGATGTTTTACATTCTTTACACAATGCAATGATACACTGTCAAAAAAACTTGGAATTAGTTCTTTATAAAAATTAAAATCCTCAATCTTCAAAAAATCATGTGTTGCTTTCACAGAAGATTCCCAAACTGAAACTAATTCTTTATACTCTGTATTCTCAACTTTATAGATCACTATTTTATTCTTGTTTATCCACTGCTAATCTATTGCCCTTCCTTATCTTCCTAAAGTCTCCTCACTCCCACCCGCAAAAAGGCAATCAAGTTTTAACTGCAGGTCGGGAACTATTAAGCCTCAATTGAAGAGTCGAAATATTAAATATTCATAAAACTAGCAATTCTTATTAAAAATTGCAGTCGAATGAATAAAACATGCCTTTCACCTCGCATTAACAAAAACCTCTTCATCCCTCATAAAACCATTGCATTTCCATAATTTCTCTGAAATAATAATACCATCTAAAATTTCCTTCTTCGCAGTTATTCTTTTAAAATGAAGATTGATATTAAATTCCTTACCCATATCCATTCTGCTGATTGCTCCCCGGCCGGTGTCTGCACCGGACGGAATCTTTCCAAAAGTGCTGTATTAAATAATACTGGGTCACTTTTTTTACTTATCATTCCTTTTTATTTTTGAATTAAACCAGCTAATAATTATGTATAATTTTTTATTAAAGGAACGTCGTATCTCCCAGATGAATCTTGAGGAGGTTACTTTTGGACAGCTACAATTAAAGATTGGAAATCATTGCTCTCTCAGGATAAGTACAAGGAATTCATTATCGATCTAATGAAAGAACTAGTAGAGAAAGAATTGGTAACTATTTATTGTTTTGTCATAATGCCTAATCATCTTCATTTGATCTGGAAATTAAACAAGCTAAACGGAAAGGAAAAACCAAGTGCAAGTTTTAATAAGATTACGGCCCATCATTTTGTGAATGATTTGAAAGAACATCATCCCAAGGTTTTGGATTATTTTATTGAAAAGACAAAGGATAGAAATTACAGGATATGGAAAAGGGATCCAATGGCAATATTAATGAATAGTAAGAAAAAGGTGGAACAAAAGATAGATTATATTCACAATAATCCTTTAGGGGTGAATTGGAGTTTAGTAAAAAGGCCGGAAGATTATCTGTGGTCCCCTGCATCGTTTTATTTGGAAGGCGATAAAAGATATTCATTTATCACAGATTACAGGGAATATTTTGGTTAATCTGTGATTAAAAGATTCCGGCCGGTTATTTAATGTACTAAAAAAATAGAGGCTGCCTCAAAAGGGCAGCCTCTATTTTTGAAATCTATCTTGAATTTTTAATTTGTATGCCTTTATAAACGCAAATCTATTGCTTGATTATTTTGTAATTGGACGAACTATTCTGCCCATCTATGGTCAAAAAATAAATCCCTGGGGCTATTTCTTTACCGATTGTTTCATTGTAGGCCCCTTTGCCCTGCTCTACCACTGTACCATGCAAGTCGGTGATTCTATATCCGAATTCCCCTGGTTGTTTTATTTGCAGTCCTTCGTTGGTGAACGGATTAGGATAAATGTTCTCTTTATTTTGGCCTACTACATCTTCAATCCCTGTGACGATGGATTCCTTGAACTCTATGTAATTGAGGTTTACATAGTCAGTAGTCCCAATGGTAAGGCGCATGATTTTTTGGCCTTCTGTTAATGAAACATTAGGTATGGTTACTGTTGTCCACGTTTGCCAAGCTGTTGTGTTTGGAATGGCAATTGCACCGGCGTTTGGCAGGTTTGCCCCATCCATGGCGACAGCTACTGTACGCCCGGTTCCTTCGCAAGCTACGCGAAGCGTTATATCGTAATTAGCTGATTTTGTTACATTTACTGTGTATTCAGTCCATTCACCTGCCGTAGCCCAACCAATATTGTATCCACCTCCCGCATCCGTACAGGTCTCAATGTCCACGTCCTCATCGGTTCGGAAAGTGGCTCCACCTTGATTGCCCGAAGTGCCGTCAGAGTATGCAAATGTATTTCCCCCCACATCATAGTTTTCTAGTTGTATGATGCCAGGAATGGGCCAAGCGGTACCGTTGTAAGGGCCTTGTGGCACGTTCACTTTGATCGTGATCACGGCTTCAGTGGTATTTCCGGAGTTGTCGGTAGCTACAGCCTTTATAGTATGTGTGCCAGCTGTTGCGTTGGTCCAACTAAAACTATATGGAGAAGAGTTGTCGGTCGTCAATAAGGTTCCACCATCATAAAATTTAACACTAGCTATAGATCCGTCCGCATCAGTGGCGGTTGCAGTAAGTGTGATTGCCGTGCCTTGGGTAAATGAGGCGTTGTTAGCTGGAGAAGTGAATGCAACGGTTGGTGGATTGCTGCCATTACAGGCTGCAAAAGGCGCAGGTGCAGGGCAACAAGAAAGGCTTGGTCTTGAGGCCATATATTGTTTTAACCAAGTCATGGCCGGTCGATCTGTTAAGTCAGCATATTGAATTCCAGAGTCAGTACCGCCTGAACCTTTTACGCCATTACCTGGAATCCATGTTGCACCCTGCACATAACCCCATAATGTAATACCAGCAACTTGAGGATGTTCCCAGGCAATTGTAAAAAATTCCTGATACTTAGTTTTTTGAGCAGCTTCATTTGGATCTGCAACAAGATCAAGTTCCGTAATATGAAGCGGTAAATTCGTTTTACTCCATATTTCATCCAAACAAGCTTTAAAATTTGCCGCAGACAAATTAAGTTGTCCGTTCATACCATGAGCTTGAAGTCCGATACCATCAATCAAATTCTTTTTTCCGTCAGTAAGATTGGGAGCATTTTTAATTGCATTCGACATCTTTATGTATTCTGCACGACAATTTCCCCAGTTATGCTCTGTATTAAACTCGTTAATTAAAAGTGTGGCATTCGGAAAATGTTTCCTTGCCAACTGAAAAGGCCATATTGCCCAACCGTAAGGATTATTTAAATCATTGGCATTAGCAGCTTCCCTTTGATAGCCTAATGTTAAGGCAGCCTTTAAGTTTGTAATTTCTCTATTAATGGGCGTATTAACTGGTTCATTCAATACATCAATAAAATTTAAACCACCCATAGGTTTATAATGATCTTCAACCGCTTTATACCAATTTCTTATAGCCGTCTCAATTTGTTCTGCAGGTGCATTTTTGAGATAGCCTGGTGCTTGTGCTCCCCAAATTAAAGCATGAAACTTAAATAATCCCCCTGAATTTTTAGCTGTATTATACGCCAAATCGGAATTAGAAAAATTATACTGGCCATTCCCCCTATCGCAACTGCCCCATTTGGAGCCATTTTCAGATGTGGTTTGGTTCCATAATGATGTATAATTACTATGTACACTGTAAGCGACTATATTTCCCAAATACTTTCCCTTACATTTTCCTAACTGGGCATTGGCAGTATTCGTAAATAAAACTTGCGACAAAATCATGCCTGCCACATAAAACAACTTAAGAAGATTCTTTTTCATACTGTTGTGATTCAAAATGATTACAAAAATTACCTCTCTACAAACAAGGGGATTGAAAAGTAATCACAAGGGGTGAAAAATATTGCTTTTCCCTCTCTGGTTGAAGTCAGAAGACTTCAACCCACAATGGCTGAAGTCTATTTGACTTCTGCCTTCAAATGAGAGCAAGCTTATTAACTTGCTGGCTGTTACCCGATAAACACCACATCAATCACCCCCTTTCTTTCCAGAATAATTGATTGCGCTTGAATATAAATAATCCTCCAAACATCTGACAATACTATTGCAATAGCAATAAAATTTATTTGTTATAGACAGGACTTTTTGATAACCTTCAGAGATCCTTCACCTTCCCTTTGACTACTTCACAATGACATAAGAACAAAATAAAAAGTAATGACTTTTAAACCCAATAGTCCTTGGTGCGCTTTTACTTCAGCTCCTGTTACTATTTAGTCAGTTTTTTATTTGTCTTACCTTTGTTTTTAATTTTAACCAGCTAAATTTAAAGTCTTTTTTCTGACCATTAGAGAGGATATTTTGATTAAACTATGATTAAAAGATTCCGACCTGGGAAGAGCCGGCTGGGAAGATTATTTTATTATCAGATGTTATTATAATACTTTCATGAGAGTTACCTACCAAGATCCTTCGAGTCAATTGAAACCTTATATCCGAGCCTATTATACAGTTTATTTTAATATGCACTCAGCTCCCGCAGACATAAAGGTATTTCCGGTGGGCAATCCACAGATGATTTTTTATAAGGAGGGTGAGGTTACCACTTACATCAAAAACAATACATTCTTCTTTAAAGCACCAACCCTTCATGGACATATACTTCAACATTTTAAATTTAAAATATTACCGGAAACCCAATTTACGGGCATCGCCTTTACACCTTTAGGCATGTATAAATTGCTGGGTGCTAATGCCAAAGATGTAAGAGATTATATTAAACCATTGAGTGAGTTTGTTGATAACAAAGAGTACATTCAAAAGGTAATGCGGGCAAAAAGTGACGAAGAAGTAGCTGCGGCCCACGATGCTTTCTTTTTAGAGAAGCTTGATGCTCTCTTTCCTATTCCTCCAATAATAGAGCAATGCATAGAAGATATATGTATTCTCGGCGGACAAATTTCCATAGACGTGCTTGCAAAGAAGTATAATTGTAGCAGGCGCTATCTCGAAAAACATTTTTCTTATGGCATTGGCAATAGCCCAGGAAATTTTTCTAAGAGAATCCGTTTTCTGGAAGTCATTAAAAAACTGGAAACCATTTCTCAGGACAGAGAACAACAGCTATCTAACTTTGATTTTTATAATCGTGCACATTTTCTCAAAGACTTTCGCTACTATCTGGGTGAAGACCCTTACTTATACTTTAAAAACACTCATCCACAATTCGATATTATTGTCCGTGGATTTTACCTTATTATTGAAAAAAGAAAATCAGAGGAAACTGCTTAAAAGCAATTCATAGTTACTTTGATTTAATCTACTATTAATTCAGAAAATCTGTTGTTCGCATTTTTTACAATTTTATCAGAGGTATTATTTAATTTCACTGACTAAGGTTCATATGCCTGTAAATGAACTAGATATTATTTACATTAATTAATCCAATGCCTATTATGATGAAAAATTTACTTTTAATCAGTCTGCTTCTCAGTTTAGAAACAGCAAAAGTGCTTGCGCAGGGATGCTTGCCCAAGGGAATTATCGAGAGTCTTTATTCATCTCAAACTTTTGACAAAGATACAAACAAAATAGCGTTTAGAATAACCACAGCAGGGAACATTCAAGGAGTTAATGAACTGTTTTCCGATGCAGAAGAAGTTGCAGAATATATAATGGAAAGCAAAGGGATTGAATACAGGTTAACTTATTCTGGACAAGTGGATAATCAGTATTATAGATACTTAATCACTCCATCTTTTAAGTCTGCATATGGAGTGTTTAAAGCAACTTTTTATGCCAATGCAGATGGGGACGGTATATCCTGTAATCGCGATTGCGATGATAATAATGCAGCCATTATAACTACACCAGATACCTGGTATGCCGATGCAGATGGGGATGGTTATACAGTCGATGCCTTTGTAAAGAGCTGCAGCAATCCCAGCAATGGTTCGGTTAATTATTATTTAGCAGGCACAGCACCTGGAGGAGATTGCAATGACAATGATGCTACTATACATCCGGGAAAAACGGAAATATTACTGAATGGTAAAGATGATGACTGTAACTCCGTTACACCAGATGACCCTTCGCCTGCCAACAGCCTGCATTTTGATGGCACCAATGATGGGGTAGATTGCAGCAATGGTGCATCTTTGCAAATAACAGGAAGTCTTACTTTGGAGGCCATGGTAAAATTTGATCAGTTTAAACCGAATATTTATGAGGGGAATGTTATTAATAAAGAATCGAGTACTGGCAATAGTGGTTATGCTTTGCGCATAGGGGGCAGTGGTATTGTAAACTTTCTTCTGGGCAATGGAACCTGGATAGAAACCAATACCAACGCCAATACGCTGCAGTTAAATACCTGGTATCACATAGCCTGTACATGGGATAGTGTAACTAAAACAGCTTCGATTTATGTAAATGGTGTGCTAAAGAAACAAGCAACCATTCCCCAGCTTTCCGGGATAGGAGTTAGTAATAGCAATCTAAGGCTGGGAACCTATCATGGATCAGGTCGTAATGCTAATGTAACCATGGACGAAGTTCGGATATGGAACATCTCCCGTTCTTCCAAAGAAATTGTAAATGGGATGAGCTGTGAACTGAAAGGTAATGAACAAGGACTGCAAGCTTATTATAAGTTTAACCAAGGTATTAATACCGGGAATAACAATACCTACACCTCTCTTTTTGATGCAACAGATAATCACAACAACGGAACATTGCTCAATTTTTCTTTAATTGGAGCGACCTCTAACTGGCTAAATTCTTCTCCTATTGTCACAGGCTCATTTTGTAATGTGGCACCTGTACTTGCAGCCATTGATAACAAATCAACCGACGAAGACACCGAACTAAGTTTCATTGTAACTGCCGACGATGAGGAAACTCCCACTTCATTAAGCTATAGCCTTGATGCTGCTTCTTTAGCCAAAGGTATGAGTATTGATGCTATAAGCGGTAATTTTAGCTGGAAGCCGGATAATACTCAGTCAGGTGATCATGAAATAACTATTACGGTGAGTGATGGCAAACTAGAGGATAGTGAAACGATTACCATTACGGTAAATGCTGTTTCTGATATAGCAAACAAATTATCACCTGTTTTCTCTTTATATCCAAACCCATCCACAGGACCATTGGTTCTTCAGTTGTTTGCACCTATCAGTGGTATAGTGCGCGTGACCTCTATGGAGGGGCATATCATAACTACTATAACTTTTGAAAATACAGATGCTATTATGATTGAAGGGGAGAGAATGCCCGGACTGTATATAGTAGAGGTGCAAACTAAAGAAGGAGCTGTGGTAAGACAAAAAATGATTAGAAATTAAGCCCCATTAGAGTAATATGCAAAGAGGTTGGCTTTGACTTTAAAGCCAGCCTTTTTATATTGTTAGTCCCAAAAAGATTTGAAGTTATGATAGATATATGCTAGGCGCTCCTCCATCATATCATTCGAACTCAATTCTATTGCCCTATTGTATTGTTGCCAAAACTGATAAAGTCTATTATTGCTGTTCTTCACCCCTGCCGACTTAAAGATCCACAACATCCTTTTTCTTCGACTGTCCTTTGGGTCATTAAATGTGGTTTCAGGTCTTTCCTGACACTTTTGATGACATCAGGAATATGTCAATTTTCTACTTTATTGAACGATGTCTCAGATTGAAAGAGACAGGAACCTGCTCTTTATGCTTGTGAGGCTCTAGCTATAAACAACCATCATAGTCTACCATTTAATCATATGAGAAGCTGAAGATGGTTGCGTACTAGTACTCCCCATTCATCATTTAATAGATTTTCCTTTCTCCCGCCCAAACCTTTGCTATATTAATATAAAGCAGCCATTAGAAACTATTGAATAACTAACAAACTACTTCTTAATCTTGAGAAGGTCATTTAAATCATTTTTACCAAAAAAATAAGAGGCTGATAGTTCAAAAGTAAATCCATTCGGATAGAGCGTATAAATAGTATTTTTAGTTAACCATTGGAAATTATAACTATAAGAAGAGCCTACAGTCAAGATCATTTGCTTTCCCAGGAGATACCCTATATTTGCTTTAATAGTTGACAAAGGAGTTATTCTTTTGGCTTCCTCGCTATAAGATTCCCCATTGTATTTATATTCGACATACTCGGAAAATTTTTGCTCGTTGACCTCATGGGGATTAATAAAATTGATTCCGGTTTTGAGACCTCCACTGAAAACAAACCTTTTCAAGATGGTAAATGCAGATATCTGAATTGGAATACTGAATATATAATAAACATCACTGTAAGAAACTTTGATGTTTTCATATTCCCAACGTCCTCCTTTCGATATTAAAGCCAAACCACTTCCATAACCATTAATTTTAAGAGAACGCATCTCAAGACCCGTACCAATAAGAAAATTACCATGATGTAACCCAAGCTCAATACTTCCCACTGGTGTAGTCTTAACGAGTCTCTGTAAATTTAACTCTTTATTTACATTATACTTTACATTACTCTTAACCTTAGAGGTGTATTCAGTAAATCCTACACCCAACGAAATATAAAAAGGAGGAAGACCTTTACTTTCATTTTGATTGTACTTCTTATTTTCTTTATTGATGGAATCAGGATTAATTGCAATTATATTATTTTCGCGATTGAATTTTGCAGCCCACCTCAGTTCCTCTCTATAATGTCTGCGTATCTTTCGTCTTTCTGAATACGGAAGGTATTCAAGATTCTGATTAGGTTTATAGATATGAGTGTAGGATTTATCAGAACTTTTAACAATCGAGTCGGAATACTTTTCTGGTTCCTTCTTTCTTTCATCCGGCACTATAACAATAATGTTACCTACAAGAATATAATTTAAGCCGGTATTTAAAAGAAGATAATCCAGAACCTGCGAAAAGGCAGCTGACTGGAAGAGTTTTGCTTTAACAGTAAACTCCTTCACTCTGTCATAGGAATAGGAAATGGATATGTTCTGCTCAGACAAAAGTTTAATAAGTGCATTATCCAGGCTTCCGGATTTGCAATCAAAATAAATTGCTCTGTTCAGAAGACTTATAGAGGTGTTTTGCAGAAAATCTTTTTCTGTTTCAGAAGTTTGAGCAGATAGTTTGAAAAATGTAAAGGTCAGCAGAAATATGAATACCCATTTACTCACAACTGGTTCCTGTTAAATGAAATTTACCTTCTGTCTTTTCAACTTTCAATGCATTGGTCAGGGTTATAACCTGAATAGCCTCATCAATTGAAAGCCCGGAAAGATCTCCAGTAAATTTACATTTCTTTATCTTATTGTCAAGTGTAATCTGCGCATCTTTGGTTCTTGATAATATTAAAGCTATATCTTCCAGCTTGGTCTTGCGAAAATCCAGTTTTCCGGTTTTCCATGATAGAAAATTTTCCGCCTCAACCTGTCTTAATATTGCATTTCCTTCAACAGGTATTGTGAGTTGTTGTCCTTTGGTTACAAGAATACCATCCGGAGTACTGTTATCAAATACCTTTACAATGCCTTCCAGAACTGTTATTTCCTTATAATTCTCATCTTTTCTGTTTCGGACATTAAACTTTGTACCCACTACTACAAGCTTATATTGGCCAAAGTAGACTGTAAATGGATGATCTTTATCAGAACTAACTTCAAAGAATGCCTCACCATTTATTTGGACATTTCTATTATTGAGAAATACTTTTTCCTTGTCCAACTCTGTGGCATTATTTAATGTAACTACAGATCCATCTTCAAGATTATGAATAATAGATTTCTCTTCAGAGAAATATTTCACAGCATTTGTAAAGTCAGGCTTTGCAGATGTATGAACTACATTATTGAGATTGGATTTAGTCGTGTTTAATGAAGATGCAGAAGGAGAAGCCTTCTCCTCTATTTTATTATCATTTAAAGATGATGGAGGAGATATTGGTCTTTCAATGGATTTAACTGTTATCTCAGGAGCTGAGGTCTGATTTTGTTTTAAAGCAAAAATACCAACAGCCAGGCCGCCTGTTATAACAAGAGCAGCTGCAGCTGCATAATACCACTTAAGCTTTTTATTTACTGATAAAGATTTAGAATCACTTATTTCCTGGGAAACCTTGCTCCAAACATCATTGTCATTATCAGTCAAAAGGTATTCATCCTGGAATTTTTCCCGTATCGCCTCTTTAAAAAGATCCGTTTCTTTTGAGTTTTTCATTTAGAATTTAATCTATTTATTAGAGTGCTTTTTACTTCAAATCGTTGCCCGACGATCATTTTTTTTAAAGAATTTTTTGCTTTAGAATATTGGGATCTTGAAGTTCCTTCTGAAATACCAAGCAATTCAGCTATTTCCCGATGAGAATAATCTTCAAATACATATAGATTAAAAACCATCCTGTAGCCCTCTGGAAGCTTATTGACTAATAAAACAAGTTCTGAAGGTTCCGCGTCTGTAAGGTCAATTTCCTCGCTTTCAGTCTCACTTTCGTTAATCTGTTCTATATTCAAATGTCCGTAATAACCTGAGTTTTTCTTAAAATGATCTAAGGCAGTATTTACAACAATTCTCCTGACCCAGCCCTCAAAGGATCCTTCAAATTTAAAGTTTCTGATATTATGAAAAACTTTAACAAAAGCTTCCTGAAGGACATCATCCGCTTCAAATGCAGTATGGACATACCTCAAACATACCGGCCTCATTCGGGGCAGGTAATAATCAAAGATTTTCTTAAATGCTTTAAGGTCTCCTTTTGCTGCTTCTGCTATATCAGACTTTTCCATAAATATGAAAATACTCTTAAAAAATAGCCTTTAATAAGGAAAGGTAATAAAAATGAATGGGAATAGCAAAATAAAAAATAAATCAGATAGTATTCTACCTGATCTAACGGTACTCTTGTTTAAACAAGAGTACTGTTAGTAATAATCCATAATGATCTTATTTATTGCTTCTTTACAGGCATTCCCTCGGCCTTCAGATTTTCAAATCCACCGATGTTATAATACTTTGAAAATCCCAGAGCTTTAAGTGAATCGAGCGATTTGCCACTTCTGTTTCCAGACCTGCAATACACATATACCGGCTTTTTCTTATCCAGTTTGTTAAGGTTATCATTAAAGTTTCCTCCTTTATAATCTATATTCTGAGAATATTCAAGATTACCTTCATTATACTCTTCAGGTGTGCGGACATCTATAAGATATACCTCACCTTTCTTAAGTTGTTGTACTAACTTTTTATAGTCTTGATTGGCATTTCCTGATGGTGAAGGCTGCTGAGCAAATAAGGTTGTAGTTAATAAGCAGAATGCGAATAATAGATATAGTTTCATAGTGTTAGTTTTTTTTAAAAAAGAAGCCCCTTCGGTAGCTTATGCCGAAGGGGAAATCAGAACTGAAATATAACAGATTAATTTTTTATTGTGCAGTTTTTGTCTGAAAATCAAGGATTACTTTATTTAGTTTTCCTGTAAATGGAAACGGAGCTTTATAAGTATCCGATACAGGTGTTAAATCATCAAAGCCCAGATTTAAACCTTCATGTGCAAAGAGACTCGAAACTGTTCTCGTTATCTTTGACTCCCCTGCTTTTACATTGTTAATATACAATGTTCCTACTCCGCTGCCACTAGGCTTGCCGTCAGTAAAATCAAAATCAAATCTGATCAATGATTTTCCAGATGGAATAATTTGATTGGAATTGACCACATACTTCTCTACACCTGTATTATAAATAAACTGAGGTTTATTGTTCTGAATAAACAGACTTATACCACTTGCCCTTCCTCCTGTTGAAAACAAAACACCTTCTGATCCCTGAGCTGGAACATCAATATCTGCTATAACAGAGAATGACCGGCCTGCAATTTTAGGCGCTGGCAATTCCACTATTGTTGAAAGACCAGGGTACAGAATTACCCGCTCCTTTCCATCAAATAAGCCAGGCCCAACTGTAGGTATAGGTCCGGTGCCATCCTTCAATGGATAAATGTTATACTTCGCTGCTTCGCTATCGAATAAAGCTTGTAACTCTTTCAGTTTTTCCGGATTCTTTTTAGCAAGATTAAAGCGTTCATTAAAATCTTCGTTGAGGTTATATAACTCCCAGACATCCTTGCTGAAGTCCTCTCCTCTCTTATGAAGAACACCGGCCTTCCATCCATCCTTGTATATAGATCTGGTACCCAGTACTTCATAGTATTGTTGAGTTTTTCTTGATGGAGCTTTAGGATCATTTATAGAATATGCCAGACTTATGCCTTCGATAGGATCCTGTTTTATACCATCTATTGACTCTGGTATTTTAAGCCCTGCAAGTTCAATAGTAGTTGGAAGTATATCATTAATGTGACTGTACTGAGATCTTATACCTCCTTTATCTTTAATTTTTTCAGGATAAAAAAGAATAAGCGGATTACGTGTACCTCCTTCGGTATTGGCATCTGTTTTCCACTGACGGAATGGGACATTGGTTGCCGCAGCCCAGCCGAGTGGATAATTAGCTTTTGAGAATTCAGTTCCGATCAGATCCTGGTCTTTTATATTTTGTTGAAGAATTTGTTCTTCAGTCCAGGATGGATCATAGCTGTTTACAAAACCTACAAAAGTGCCTTCTTTACTGGCTCCATTATCTCCGACAGATACTGCAATCAAAGTATTATCAAGCTGTCCTATTTCTTTAAGGTGACGAATAACACGACCGATTTCATAGTCTGTCTGTGTAAGGAATCCGGCATAAACCTCCATAAACTTTGTATACAGTTTTCTTTCTGCTACTGAAAGTGAATCCCATTTTTTGATGCCAGGATTGCGATCAGGAAGTACTGTATTTTTAGGAACTATTCCGGCTTTTATTTGTCGTGCAAGAACTTCTTCTCTGTATTTATCCCAACCTTTGTCAAATTTGCCTTTGTATTTATCACTCCAGTATTTATCTACCTGATGAGGAGCGTGTCCTGCCCCTGTTGCAAAGTAAAGGAAAAAAGGCTTTTCAGGATCAATAGATTTCTGTTCGCTTACATAAGCAATTGCTTTGTCAGCCAATAATGTATTAAAGTGCTTTCCATTATTGTCCTGGTTTAGCCTCCTTGTATCTTCCCAAAGCTGTGAGTGATATTGATCTGAGCTTCCTCTGTATGGATATCCATAGAAATGATCAAATCCTCTTCCTGTAGGCCATCTGTTAAAAGGGCCAGCAGGAGTAAGATCTGCAATAGGTGTAATATGCCATTTACCTAAAGCATAAGTGTTGTAACCATTCTCTCTGAGTATTTCAGAAATGAATCCTTTTTCAAAAGGAATAACTGCATCATATCCAGGGGTACCTATGGCATTATCAGGAAACAATCCCATGTGCACTGAATGATGATTTCTACCTGTTAGAAGTGCTGCACGGGTTGGGGCACAGATGGCAGTAGTATGAAAGTTGGTATAACGAAGTCCATTATTGGCAAGGGAGTCCAGAGTTGGAGTTTCTATCAGTCCTCCGAAAGCACTGATAGCTCCAAAGCCTATATCATCTAAGAGAATCCAGACAATGTTTGGAGATCCCTTTGGAGCTTTTACCTTTTCGGGCCATGATTGTTGTGTTTCTGAAAGGGTTTTCCCAACCTTTCCTTTGTATGGCTGCACAGAATGTTTCTGAGCTATAGCGCTAATGCCAAAAGATATCAGAAGAAATGTAAATAAGGATTTTTTCATTTAAATAAAAGAAAGATTCTTATGATTATTTTATTAAGTGTAATTGACCAATGGCTATTGAATTTTCACCCGCAGCGGAGTACAAGAGATACCAGTTACCATTCTCTTCATATAAGTATGGATCACGTAGCTCACGAACTTTTCCATAAAACAATCCACCTTTAGATGCGGTCAGCGGAAGGTCTACACCTTCATAATCCTTTTCTGGTTTTGCAATTTCTATAGGCTTTCCCGGACTCCATTTATTCCAGTCGTTATCCAGTTTTATTTTGGTAAGCAATATGCGTTCAGGCATATCACCAACACGGCTATAAAACACCCATAAGGTATCTCCCACAAGCTTTATTGCTGAATGTCTTAATGAGTTAGGTGATTGAATTAAGGCAAATGGATTAGGACCTTTTTCAAAAGATGACTTTCCATCTTTTGACCTATATACATGACTGGATCTTCCAATAGCATAATAATCGCCCTTCCATTGAAATACGCGGAAGTAAGATTCTCCCAGAACAGTAGTATCAGATTTAAATTTGATTCCATCTTTGCTTGTTGCGCGAAGCGTATATTGCCCCTTTTTACCTTTATGCTCCAACGGACAATGATAATACAAGACCAGTTCTTTTTTTACATTATCAACATGCAGGTCGGGTGATGCGATGTGAGTAACTCCGTCAGATTCACTTTCAGCACCATCGTGCCGTATGCTTTCAGTTTTGGGGTATGGGGCATCATTGCAACGACATTCGTTAATCTGCAAAGTACCTGGCTGATAGATTTTCCACGGTCCTTTAAGATCATCAGCATATGCAAGTCTGATATACTTTCCTTTATGATGAGCAAAATACAGATAGTATTTCCCCAATTTATCAGGCAGCCAATCAGGGGCCTTTATCAATGACGGACCGTTAATATCTTCTCCATCTTTACCTTGCAATTGCTCATCCCATATAATAGGATTATTTTCAAATCGTTCAAATCTGATAGCCTGAGCAAATGAGCTCAGGCTAAAGATTAAAAAACTTGCTATTAATACTAGATTTCTTTTCATAGAAACAAAAACTATTGTCTAGGCTTTTCAGCTTGCTTTTGTTGAAGCTGCTTCTGTCTTATTGCAGCATGTTCAAAGTCTATAAGCGGATAGATATTATACTTGCGAGCTTCCGAATCGAACAGAGCTTTTAACTCGCTTAGTTTTTCAGGATATTTTGCTGCAAGGTCAACACGTTCGTTAAAATCTTCATTCAGATTGAACAACTCCCAGACATCATTATCCGGATTTCCGTCAAGCGTAGTCTTAGGTTCATCAGAATATGGAAATAACTCAAGTGTAGTAGGTCTATGCGCTGCAGCAGCTTTCCAGCCGTCTTTATAGATTGCTCTGTTAGCAAAAATGCAATAATGCTGTTGTGTATGTCTTGAAGGTGCGTTTGCATTTGCTACAGTATAGAAAAGACTCGTTCCCTGAAGAGGAGTTTGTTTATATCCACGGATATTTTCTGGTTGTTGAACTCCGGTAATTTCTGTAATCGTAGGAAAGATATCTATCAGGTGACTGTATTGATTCCTTACACCTCTCTCTTTTATACCTTTAGGATAATGAACAATCAAAGGATTGTGGGTAGCTCCTTCAGAATTAGCATCGCCTTTCCAGTGTTTAAAAGGAGTATTGGTTGCCTGAGCCCAGCCTAATGGATAGTTTGCAATACTTGCCACCTCTTTTCCTCCTACCTTATCAAATTCGCTTAATACGAATTTGCGGTATTCGTCTCTTGTAAAGCCGGCATTGCTGAACCTATTGGTCTTGGTAATTACTCCATATTCAGAGCCTTCCTTGCTACCGCCATTATCGCCAATAATGATAAAAATGGCAGTATTTTCAAGTTCACCGGTTGTTTTCAAATGGCTTACCAGACGTCCGATTTCATAGTCTGTGTATTCAAGAAAGCCAGCATAGACCTCCATGAAGTGTGCAAAAGACTTTTTCTCTTCAGCAGGAACATCTTTCCAGGCTTTAATTAAAGGATGACGATCAGGGAGCTTTGCATTGGCAGGAATAACACCTAATTTCTTCTGATTTGCAAAAACCTGTTCTCTATATACATCCCAACCCTGATCGAACTTACCTTTGTATTTATCACTCCAGGCTTTATCTACCTGATGAGGAGCATGAGCAGCTCCGGTAGCATAATAAATAAAGAAAGGTTTATCAGGAGCTATGCTATTTTGTTTATCAATATAGCTTATAGCTTTGTCAGTGAGCAAGGCATTGAGATGTCTTCCATCAGGTTTGATGTGTTGATTGTCTTCTACTAAGTCTGGTTTGTATTGGTCAGTAGCTCCACCAAGAAAACCGAAATTATGATCAAATCCTTTGCCGGATGGCCAGCGAACAAAAGGCCCCAGATCAGTAGTTTCCTCATCGGGCGTTAAATGCCACTTACCAAGTTGATATGTGCTGTATCCATTGTCCCTTAGCACTTCTGCGATTGTTCCGTTTTCCGGAAGGATATGTCCATCGTAACTAGGGAAATCAGCTCCTAAATGGTAGTTAGGGAATAATCCCATTTTGACAGCATGATGATTTCTCCCAGTAAGCAATGCCGCACGTGTCGGAGAACAAATACCTGCAGTATGAAAATTGGTGTATCTAAGTCCATTATTTGCAAGGCTATCAAAATTCGGAGTATTGATCAAACCTCCAAAAGCGCTGGTAGCTCCGAAACCTACATCATCAAGTAATATTAGCAATACGTTTGGGGCTCCCGGTTTTGCTTTCTTAAGATATTCTACCTTTTGAGGTTCGGAGGCTTTCCAGGATTTGTTAATTTTCCCGTTCCATTGCGGTTCTTCATTTTGGGCAAATGATGATAATGCAGCGCTTATCAGCAAAGCTGAAAGTAACTTTCTCTTCATTAAATAATATTTTATATAATTGAAAATGTATCTGTCAACAGAAAAGAGTTATACCCTGAATTTTCTTATAATCAGGTATGACTTATTATGCTGAGGGTATTCAGGAATATGAGTGGAGATATTCCTGCATTCCTTTCAACCAGGAATGTGTAATTGTCGGATTGTGGTTCTAATGGATGGTTCTGTCGTTCCGACAGATCAAATATCGTATTTGATTGTAAACTAATAAAAAAGAGATTACTTAAAACTTTTATCATACCAACAAAAAAGTTTTAAGTAATAAGTTTTAAGTAAAATGGCGAGAACAAGCTTATTATAAAGGTAAACTACAAAGTCCTTCTCCTTCAGGAGAAGGATTTAGGATGAGGTCCTTTAAAAGTTTAAATTAAATATTGGTTAATGGAAAAACGCAAAATACCACTTTTTACAGAGCTTTACATTACTCATAAAAGAAGAGTATTCACTCACCTATGATCAAGAAGGTAATTAATACTTATTATTAAGATGTATGGAATTCATTTTCCTTCAGGAGAACATTATTGAAATTTGCTTATTCCCTTTATCAAAAAAATAAACAACCAAGAATTATTTCTTTTAACATTTCAAGTTCTTCAAGCTCTTCCTCATCAGGAGTGATGATTTCCGACAGGTAATTGAATCTTGGTATGATTTCGGTTTTAATGATTTGATTTAAAGAAAAGATCCCATCTGGATTTTCAGGGAATGAAAGGGTGGTTTCGTTTTGCATAGCTCTGCTCTTTTTTTTATCAGTTCTTTATTGAGGATATAGACGGCTTGCCTAGAAAAATATTTTAAAAAAAGAGAAAATTTTCAGGTAACAGATATTTGCTAGCAAGCAATTCAGTGCGACAAAGTCACCTTCCTTGTTATTCTATTGTATATAAGCTACTTAATCAATAAAAATTAAAACAATCAATCAGAAGAATATTACATTAACAAACGGTGACTAACAAGAGATTGCATATATTTAACACCTGAAAACAAAGGGGAATTCCCCAGGTTTACACATTATGATCCAAAAGGTTTACAAAAAGACCATTGCCATTATTACGCTTTTCTCTATTGAATTTTTAATAACAGGAATACTTTTCTTTGCTTCTATTTTTTTATTTGGAGTAATAGTGAAAGAATTGTTTTATGACAAACAGGATCAATTCGACCATTTTGTTTATCAATGGGTTCACCAATTTACATCACCAATATTGACCAAATTTATGAAGGCAATGAGTTTTCTAGCCTCTAGAGAATTCATTCCGGTAATGTTCGTGCTTTTACTTCTTTATTTTCTATTTATAAAGAAGCATCACTGGTACAGCTTGAAAGTGCCGGTAGTAGTGATAGGAAGTCTCCTATTGAATCTTTTCCTGAAATTCCTGTTTAACAGGCCAAGACCATTAGTAGAGCGTCTTTCAGAAGCTTCAGGATTAAGCTTTCCAAGCGGGCATTCTATGACTGCATTTTCCTTTTATGGTTTGCTTATTTACTTTACATGGAAAGAAGTGCCTCAAAAAGGATTAAGGTGGATTATTACCATTATCTTGCTTCTTATCATCCACCTTATCGGCCTAAGCAGAGTTTACCTTGGCGTACACTATGCCAGTGATGTACTGGCAGGTTTTGCTATCGGATATATTTGGCTAATATTATCTATCCTTGTCCTTCAACGACTTGAAAAATATTACCAAAAGAAAGTTGATCCACTTAAGCAATTTGAATAGGAATTAATTTTTATTGAATTAAAATTTTGGGTAAATTTTCCAGGTAGCTTTCATCAATAAAGGCTCCCAAGCCAATAGTTTCCGGCAAAGTAATAAGTCCATTCTTTCCATATGTCATCCCTCCTTTAACAGGATCTTCCTCAAACATCAAAGGTGTATCAAAGTCGAAATATCTTATTTGGTCATTGGAAAGGCTAAGATGTGCGGAAGCAGTAAATCCTAATCGGGACTCCAGAAAACCTCCTATCTGCATTGGAATATCTGCCTTCTCTGCAAGTTTTATAATTTTTAAGGCATTAAAGATACCTGAAGATTTCCCCAACTTAATATTAAATCGATGGCATGCATTCAAATCAATAAGCCTTGCAGCGTCATTATGATCGCAACAAGATTCATCGGCCATTATTGGTATTAAACTATTTTTCTTAAGGAAAGGCAGGTTCATAAAATCCCATCTTGGAATTGGCTCTTCACAATGTTGGATATTGTATGACTCAAGATTTTTAAGTATTTCAAGAGCCGTCTTGCAATTCCAGCCCTGATTCGCATCTATTCTTAATGGAATATCATATCCGATTTTATCTCGGATTTGTTTTATCCTCTCACTGTCTTCTTCCCTGGTTCCACCAAGTTTAACCTTAATGACGTTGAAACCTTTATTCTTTATTTCAACTGCATCCTCCGCCATCTTCTCAGGCCTGTCTATACTTATGGTATAATCAGTTACAATCTCTTTGTAATTGTTTCCCCCAAGAAATTTGTATAAAGGCAACTTAGCATGCTGTGAAGCAATATCATAGAGCGCAATATCAAAGGCACTTTTAATGCTGGAGTTTCCATATATAACTTTATTCATCAGACTTATACAATCTTCAATATCTAATGGATTTTTTCCAATAAGCACTTTCCCCAGGTATTGCCCTACAATAAAACCTGTATCCATGCTTTCACCATTAATTGTCTTAAACGGACTACATTCTCCAAATCCTATAAAGCCATTATCAGTTGTAATTCTTACAATTACATTTTCAGCATGATCCAAAATGCCCAACGAAATTTTAAAAGGCTCTAAAAGCTTTATCCTTGATTTAAATATTTCTATTTGACGAATGAGCATTTGTAAAATTTTATTTAACTTTAAACTTAATGATATTTTTGAAAACCAAGGTATTCTTCCACATAAGTATTAAAAGATCTGGAAGATTTTCTGGTGGAACAAATTGAAAATAATATTTTTAATTAATCAAGAGAGAATCGTCTTTTTATCAGATTGGTGAATAGTTTTAAATTATGAATCTTACTTTTAAGCAAAAACTTGAGGGCATAGCTACAACAGCAGAGCTTATTCCTGGTGTAATCATTATACAAGATCTTTCAGATCTGAAAATTGAATATATGTCTCCTAGAGGTTTGGATATACTTGGTGTGGATCTTGAAGAGATAACAAGCATTGAAAACATTGAATACAATGAACGGTATTTTAATGTTGAAGACTGGAAAGATTATGCTCCTAAAATTTATAAACTCATAGAATCCCGAAATGAAAACGACCTGATTTCATTTTTCCAACAAGTCAGAAAAAGTAAAAACCATGATTGGACCTGGTATTTGAGCACACTGAAAATTTTTCATTCAGACGAAACTGGTGCACCAACACATATTATAGTAATAGCCTGCCCGATAGAAGCTCAGAATTCTGTAAATGCCAAAGTAGACAGGCTATTGGATGAGAATACTTTCCTCCGAAATAATCATAAGTTATTTTCAAGTTTGACTAACAGAGAAAAAGAAATTCTAAAGCAAATGGCGCTTGGCCAGCAATCTGCTGAAATAGCTGAAATGCTTCACATTTCAGAGAAAACAATCAGTACGCATCGAAAGAATATCAGAAATAAACTACAGATTCAAAATCAATATGAGTTAACAAAATTTGCTCAGGCATTCAATCTGATTTGATTAGTAACTGTCAAATTTTAATGAGAAGTTAGTAATAGGAATTTCTACAATCTTTTTTTATTATTTCAAATAAAGACTGCATCTTCTGTTCAATCTCATCCAGTTCACTAGGTCTACTTTTTTTGTTTTTTGGACAGCATTGAGCAAGTATTTTTTGTCTCTCTGACTTGAGTGAATAATAATCTTTAAGTAATAAAAATACATCCTGTTCCATAGTAATTGTGATTTTATAGCTTGGAAGGATTATTACGCCTTAAGCGAAATATTTGTTTTATACAAATATTTAGTTATTTAAAAAATATAACTTTTTGACAAATAAATTCAATTTAATAAAATACATTCGATTTTACACTCCTTAACAATAAGGGAAAAATAACAAAAATATAATTATTCAAACTTTGACTGGTTATTTTTATATATAACAAAACCACTAAAAACCCTAAATCGTAAAATGCTTTTAAACGAGGAAAAATACAATTATAAAAATAGAATAATTATTCTATTGATAATTGTTTAATGTCGGGGATCATTTGTACGTGAGTATTCAATAAAAAGATATTCACTTATCTGAGGCAATTTAATAACTAAAATATTTGAATTATGACTAACGAAGTTGCCAAGTCTATGTCTCCGGAAGAACGAGTGTCTTTCCTTGAGAATAAGCTTACTAGTATTCTCTCTACTATTGAAAATATTATAGAAGGGAATACTGAAAAAGCTAAAAGTTTACTGCAAAGTCATACGGATGAATATGAGCAGACAGTACTTAAATCCTTGATTGAAAACTCCACCAACCCAATGCTAGCGCCAGAAGAAAAAACTTACGATTTCCTTAGAATAATTATTGAAGGCATGCCCTTTCCTGTTTTCCTGAAAGATGAAAATGGTAAATACCTGCTTATGAATAAACTCGAGGCACAACTGTTTGGACTGAATGAAGCACAAATCATTGGTAAAAATGATGCGCACTTTATCCAGAATGAAGAGCAAATAGAAATCATCAGAAAATCTGATGAAGAGGTTCTGACTCAAAATAAAAGTGTTGAGCTTCCTAATCAAAACTTTTCATTATCTAATGGACGAACCTATATTTTTAAAACACATAAGATTCCCTTCCAAAATCCTATTACAGGAAAGACCAATATTCTGGGGTTCTCCGCTGATGTAACGGACACTGTAAACCTTGATAAATTAAAAAAGATTGTGATTGGCTGTAGTAATCCTTATTTATAACTGATTTATAATTTTCTTTTTTAACCTTAGACATTATACCTTCATATTTTATATCTTGGGTTCTGATAAACCTGCGAACTCAATTGATAAAATTTAATACAGTTATCCTCCAGTTCGACGAAAAAGGGGAAAAAACGGGCTGGAGCTACATAGAGATCCCTAAAGATGTAGCTCAACAATTGCAGCCATCCAATAAAAAATCCTTTAAAGTAAAAGGTAAATTAGATGCTTATGAATACCAAGGCGTAAGCCTTCTGCCAATGGGTAATGGTGATTATATTATGCCTTTAAATGCATCCGTAAGAAAGGCAATTAAAAAAAATAAAGGTGCAATGCTTATTGTCGAACTCTCTTTAGATACTGAAGAAAAAAAGTTATCCGAAGACTTTATGACTTGCCTGGAAGATGAACCCAAAGCATTAAAATTCTTTCAGTCTTTACCCAAATCTCATCAAAGGTACTTTTCCAACTGGATTGAATCTGCGAAAACAGAAGCTACCAAGACCAAAAGGATTGCCATGTCTGTGAATGGATTGGCTTTGGGACTGGGGTATGGAGAAATGATCAGAATGTATAAGAATCAATAAACGTTTATTACTGATAATAAACAATAAGGCCTTTAATATGATTATTAAAGGCCTTATTATTTAAGCTTATTGATAACAATTTTTATTTTAATAACTATCAGCAACCGTTAGAACTTTCAACTTCTTTTGCAATTCATCTATTGAAGGATTTCCTTTAATTTTAAAAGTTAATGTTTTGATCTGATTTGCATCAAGATCAAAAAAATTATCGCTCAGATTACAATCCAAGTCTTCAAAATATAAATAAACGTCTTTAGCAAATTTATCAGATCTCACTTGCATTGTATAAGTTTCCGCAGATTGGGATATTTTCACCAATACTTTTGGCTTAGGCAAAGACAAAGATTTATATGGAACCAGAAAGAAATTATTCTCTGTTATTAATTTTCCATTTTCTGACAGTTCAGCTTTAATGTAAACATCTTCTTTGTTCTTCCCTTTCAACAATTCAGATAATTTATGTTCGAAAAACACTTTGCTTGTATTACCTAATACAGTTACCTTCTGTGGTATTGAGATAATAAGATTACCGGAAAAATCATATACGCTGATTCTCAATTCACCACTAGTGTTTTTTAGTCTATCAGAAACAACATAAGCTTTCAGAGTATCATTGCGCTGAGTAAAACTAACAATCATATCCTTGTAAGCATTTCTTGCTCTATAATGACTGGCTTTCCAATTACCGAAGTAATCAACAGAAGACCAGGAAACAGTTGGCCAGCAGTCATTGATCTGCCAATACATAGAGCCCATAGTATATGGCATATTTCTTCTGTGAGCCTCGCCTGCAGTCTTTATTGCTTGCCCGTGTAATAGCTGACTTATATAAACATATGATTCAAAATCTTTAGGAGTCTTAAACTCCTTTTTCATATATCTGTCTATCATATGATTGCCATTCATTCCTTTCCCAATCCACTCCATAGGGCTTCTCTGTCTTTTCAACAACACGTCTGAATCCCACTGCATGTCTTCTGTTAGGGCAATCTTCTTAAGTGTATTCATACATGGATAAGACTGAAAACCATACTCACTGATAAAGCGGCCTGGCTGTTCTTCATAGCTCGAAAAGGGTTGCTCTCCAAACCAGACTGACCAGGAATGCTGGTCTCCAGATAGCGGTGTCTGCAATTTATCTTGCTCCGATTGAGGTGAACAAGCCCAGTATAATTTATCAGGATCAAACTTTTGCACCGTCTCTGGGAGTACTTTATAGAATATATTAGTATAGTATTTCCAAAGCGTATCTTTTTGCTGATTATTGTAGCCAAAACGTTCCTGATAGTTCCACTCATGCCAGCCGTTCAATATTTCATTATTGCCGGCCCATAACATAATGTTTGGATAGTTTCTGAGGCGTTTAACCTGCTCTTCTGCTTCCTGCCTGATATTATCTGCAAATGCATCGTCACCTGGGTACATACTACATGCAAACATAAAATCCTGATAAATTATCAGTCCTTTTTCAGCACATAAGTCATAGAATTTATCTGTTTCATAAACAGCTCCACCCCACACTCTAAGCACATTCATATTTGCATCAAGTGCTTCATTAATAACTCTGTTGTATTTGTCCTGCCCCACTCTGGTGATCAGATTATCTCCGGGAATATAATCAGCTCCCTTCATAAATACCGGTACCCCATTCAACTCTACATAAAATGATTTACCGAGAGCATCCTTCTTTTGAATTACTTTTAATGTGCATATCCCGAGTTTAGTCTCTTTTGTATCCGTTTCAGCACCTTGAATATTCAAGACAGTTTTAACATTATATAGTTTCTGTTTACCAAGGCCCGCACTCCACCAAAGCTCCGGATTTTTAATAGAAAGATCCAGGTGAACGCTGTTTATACCCTTTTTCAGCTGCACTTTCATGGAACCAATACGTTTTCCGTCAGCTGAAATATCCATTTGCCCTGCTCCTTCTAATGTTGAGAGCACTTCTATAGTAGCAGTATAATTGGCAATGTTGGATGACAAACTTTTCTGTTGAAGAAAAACATCTTTGATTTTCCCTTTTGACCAGGCATGAAGATAAACTGGCTGCCATATACCGGATGTTACAATTCTTGGCCCCCAATCCCATCCGTAATGGTATGCAGCTTTCCTGGTCATTACCGAATTCTGCTTTCCCTTTGGAGCTTGTTCATTTTGAACAGGAATAAGAAATCCAAGCTTATTCAATTTTTCCTGACCGATTTTAACAGGAGATTTGAACACTATCCTCAATTGGTTGTCACCTTCTTTAAGATTTTTGCATTCTACAATCCACGACCTGAACATATTGTCAGCAGACAAAATCAATGAGTCATTAAGGTAAACATCAGCATATGTATCTAGCCCTTTAAAATATAGTTCTTTCTTCTCCTGATTTATTATTTCCTTAGAGGCATTAAAAGTAGTTCGATATTCCCAATCTTCGTTTTCTATCCACTGCACATCGAATTCATTTAATCTGAAAAACGGATCCTGAATGGTTCCATTTTCTATCAAGTCCTGATGGACGCAACCAGGTACAGAAGCCTTTGACCATTTCTCCTTACCTACTTGTCGGAATTCCCAGTTTTTATCTAATTGAATAGTTTCATGGCCCTTCTCTGAAGGTGCTTTTGCATTGGCTGAATTCTTAAATGAAAAATCTAAAACCAATAAGAAGAGTAATAAATAGCTGAGTTTTGTCATAGATGATTAAAGATTCAAGCTTAAATTTCTGGCAAAGAATATCAAAACCATATTGATATGCAATTAATTACCGATAAAAAAACAGTAAATCCCTTCAAAATATTAAGGTCCCTTTCAGCCACAACAGGGGTCAAAGCGGACCTTAATAAAATTTTACAGGAATATTTAGATTAAATAACTCAGGAGTTCTTCTTATTTATCCGACTTAAAATAAATAGGCAATAGAGTTTTTAATTTATTTAAAGTAGCCTCCATGGACATCTCACTGATACCTCCGGAAGCATTGGCATGTCCCCCTCCGTCAAAATGTTCTTCTGCAAGAATATTAACCGGATTCTCTTGACCTTTAGACCTAAATGACATCTTGATTTTTCCTTCCTTCTCATATAGGCAAACTGCAATTCTGATTCCTTTAATAGACAATGCAAAATTAGCCAGACCATCAGTATCGCCTTTCTGAGCGCTGAATCTGGCAAGTTCAGCTTCTGACAGTGAAATTATAGCTGCATGGCTGTTATCCAGAATTTCAAGTTTTTCGCTAATAGCATATCCCTGTAAGCGAAGACGTGCAACAGTATTATTGTCATTCAACTGCTCATGAATAAGATGATGCTGAACACCTGCCTCTAATAATTTACCTAATATTTCATGAGTTCTTGGTTGCACTGATGGAAAGCGGAAAGCTCCTGTATCAGTGAGTATGCCAAGATACAAAGGTGTTCCTATTTTTTCGTTTAATAAATCAGCGTGTCCTGATTGCTCAATGAGTTCATAAATGAGTTGTGAAGTAGAACAGACTTCTGTTTCAGAGACTATAATATCCACGAAGTTTTCAGGGTTAAGGTGGTGATCAATCATGATCTTTTTGCCGGGAGCCGCTTTAATAAGCTGCTGCATTTCCGGCCCCACACGGTCAGTTGCATTATAATCCAGACAGAAAATAAGATCAGCTTTCTGGAAATGATTTTTCAGTGCATCTCCATCCCTATCCATATATAAGATTGAATCAATACCTTCTAACCATTGCAAAAATTCAGGTGCCGGATCCGGATGGCCAATTACAGTCTTTTTACCTAAGCGCTCTAAAAAATGATATAAACCCAATGAGCTACCTACAGAGTCTCCATCTGGTGATTTATGGGCAGTGATAAGTATGTGAGAGGCTTTTAATATTTCGTTTTCAATCTCTTTGTATGGATTCATGTCAAATTTGCTTTGGGGTGCGAAATTAGGCTTTCTTTATAAAAAAAGAAATTGATTCAATCTTTAGCAATTTCTCCTTGAAATTAGGCATTTCACGCTGAAACCGTAAAATTCAAGCCATTAAATAAAAATTATCAGGACAAAACATTAATTATAAATAGTTATTTTCTAACACATTAGCTTACTTTGCGATGATAATTTTAATTATTTCTAAACCAGCTATCAACTTTTAAATTGTCACCAATAAGAACTTTAGATCTTGTTAATCCCGGATATGAATTAAGCTATGAAAGGCTCTTAAAACAACAATTTGCAGGGCAGGTATCTGCCACTTATTTAAAAGATATTTTTAAGACAACAGATTACGCAAATATTCAAGGATACAGATTAGGACTAGAAGGGAAATTTTTATTTTCAATTATGAAAGTAACAAGGCCATATCTGGCGGCTGAAATGATCTATCAAAATTCAAATCTCAAATTCGAAGGTTACTATAAGGATTTCGGCACTACTGGTTCTAAGAAACTCGAGCTTTATAATTTAGATAAAAATATGGTCATTTTTAATATGAAAATGGGATTTGAATTTCTAGTTCGTCACTTTGTTATTGATATCTACAGCGGACTTGGAGGAAAATTTAAAAGTATAAATTACATTGGTCCTGCTGAAGAACCTGGATGTATAACATGGTCTTATAATTCGACACCTGTAGAAGGCAATCACCTAACTTTTACTGTACCCCTGAATATCAAGCTGGGATATGCTTTTTAGATTATCATCAATTAAGGAGAAGATGTTGTCTTTAAAATAAAAAAGGATAAGTATTTTACTACTTATCCTTCTCTCTATGATAAACCTAATAAAGACAGACAGTTTGCACAGCCTGTCCTCATTTACTAATCCGCTATTACAACTTTCACTACCTTTTTGCTTCCCATATAATTTATTACCAATCCATACACACCAGCTTTCAGGTTGCTGAAATCGATATTAGATTCTGATTCTCCGGCTTGTAATTCTCTTCCGAAATTATCAACTACAGAATATTTAAAACTTCCTTCTAGACCTTGAACATTTACAGAGCTCTTAGCTGGATTAGGATAAATCACAAATCCAACTGATCCAAAGTTATCTATTCCTGTAACTACTTCGAATTTAATTTCATTCGACGCTACTATAGCAGGATCTGCGCAGTTGGCCGAAGAGGTCATTGTAACAGAATAAGTATCCCCCGCATTGATCGGTTTAGGCACCTCATATGAACCACCAGAAATATTGGAAATAACCTGGTTATTCTTCTTCCAAACATAAGTAGCATTCGCTCCTCCATTGAAAGCTGCTGTTGTCAATACAAAATTTGTTTCCGGATTATCAACTACAGTGCCTGATTCTGACTTCAATTCTATAGATGGAATCACTTTTGCATTCACAGTTACTGTTATAGCTGCTCTAGGGCTTTCGCAATCTTCGGTCGCTGATTTTTGTGAAACATAATAAACTAATTTACCTACAGCAGCTGTTGACGGTGTTGGTGCTGTGGTGCTAGCTGTACCTCCTGTTGCATTGGTACCATACCATTGAAGAATATTACCTGATGAAGCAGCTGAAGTCAATGCAGGTGCAGATACTCCCTGGCAATAATTAAGGTCAGCTACAGATGGAGCTGTTGGAGGTATGCAAGGACAAGCTGGTTTCCAAACTTTGAAGTTTCCGGAAACATTCAACAATCCAAGCATGTATAACATACCATCATAATATCTATATTGCCCGGTAGGTATTCCTACATTCCAGAATTCCTGGACAAAAGGTGTTGCAAGAGAGGTATTATTTACAGCCAGAGATGCTACAGCATTGCAGGCAACAAGACCGGTAGAGTGATCTCCATTGGAATTTGCGCCATTCCAGTCATAATGATTCTTATATCCTGATCCCTGATTTTTGAAGAAAGTCAAATAACGCTCTGCAATTACAGGTTGTTGTGCATCTGCTTTGAACCAATGATAGTCCATTCCTATATTCATGATGCTTCTCCACGCATCATACATAAATCTGTCAGCATCTGCATTATATGAAACTTCTTTAGGGGTGCCATCAAAATTGGAGTAATCAGTAGTTAATCCAGAAGATGAATGAGATGCATCTCTTAATAACTTACGCGATGCAGCTGGTGTCTGAGACCAGAAGGTTTGATTTGTTTTAGACCATTTAGCCCATAGTTCCCAGAAACCAGGAAGATTATAAGATGGATCCGTAAAACCATAAGAGTCTCCGTATGGAACAAACGTAATCAGTTTTGAATTGGTATTGAAAAGATTGTATACAGAACCTGCTCCTGTCTTACTCATAACCTTGTTCAGGATATCCTGGGCTTCTGCCTCATAGTTAAACATACCGGTTCCATTGCCCCATCTGTTAGCTGCAAAAAACAATGATGTTATAAAATATGCTTCACCATCCGATGCCGGACTATTTCCTTTTATTGACCCGTCTTTATTTAACTGCCATGCAAAGTATCCATTATAGTTATTGTTACTACCATATTGCATGTAGGTTTTAGCCCATTTCCAAATTTTATTAAATTCAGCTTGCTTATTGAGTTGCACACATATCATCATACCATAAGACATTCCTTCAGATCTTACATCGTTATTATTTACATCCAGTATATAGGCCATATCTGCCCCTACTTCATAGTATAACTTTTGATCTGCAGAGCCATAAAAAATCTGCTGAAAAGCGGTATTCACTTTTGAATTTATCTCGGTATCTGTTTTATTCAGAAGTTCCTTGAACATATTCCTGTATGTTCCAGTGTAATAAGCTCCCTCTCCTGTTTCTTTGCATCCTCCGCCAGTTGAACTTTCTGTAACATTCACAGTAATTGCTGCTCTTGGTCCTTCACAGTTATTCAAAGTTTGTGACACATAATAAATTGTAGTACCAGCTGTAGCTGTACTAGGAACAGGGGCATTAGTCGAGGCTGTTCCACCAGTAGATTCTGTATACCATTTTAAAGATGTACCTGTAGCTGATAGTGCTGTTGTGGAAGTGCCTTTTACATAACTTACAGGAGATGTAACTGTCGGTGCAGCTGTGGTACAAGTTGGAGTTGAAGTTTTGTTTGCAATAGCATAAATGCCTTTGTCAGGTATTACATCAAACTCAATATATTTAACATTATTAACCGTAACAATAGAAGATGTTTGTAAGGTATTTCCTATATATACTTTTGCTTCAGTCCAGCCACTTGGTAATTGACGACGAACAGTAACTGCTGCATCATAAATACTGTTATCAAGATTATCTGTCGGAGTCAATCTTAATGAGTCATTATTTACAGCAGTTTCTGTAATCTTCAGAGCATTACGTTCTTTAATATATTTTACAACATTCAAAAAGGTCCCTACCCAATAGTCGGCAGCGTTAGTGTTAACATAAGATAAGTGACTTCCAAGTACGCTTGAAGCCAAAGGAGAGTACCCTCCGTCATTGTCTATACCGTGGATAAGGAATACGCACCATCCATTAGAATTCTTTGCGGTGGAAACTCTGTTATTCATATCATTGGCAGTATTCACACCTGTGTTTCCGCAAATGATAGAACTAAGATTATAAAAGTCTGTTGGAGAACTTGAATTGATTTGTCCACTGCAGGTTCTACCCGCTAAATAATACTTTTGAATAGTATTTACGTCACCTGTATTACAGTTAGGATACGCAATGGTTAAACATTTTGCATTTGTAATATTGGTATTAATTGTGTTTTGAGAGTTTTTATATTCTGTATCCTGTTGAGTTGTATTCAGAGTAGTCAAAGTAGTATGCGAAACAGTATGACTCGCAATTTCATGTCCATTATTGGATGCGGTTTTCAACTGATTCCAGTTAGGTCCCCAATTTGTTACCACAAACGAGGTAGTTTTAAAATTATACTGATTAAATAGAGGAATAGCTACCGGTAACTGATTGGATGTATTATCATCCATAGTATATGTAACCGCTGCTGATTTAAACTTATACCATTTACCAACCTGGTAAGTGGATGGAACCTGGGCCATACTTGTAATGCTTATGCAAAGCATTAAAAATAAACTGGCCAGTTTAGAAACAGCTAAAACCTTTTGGGTGAGTAATCTCATCTTCTTCAGATTATTTGATTGATTGTAAGTGTGTTTTATAAATTCAAGATTTAAAATCAGCTTAAATCAACTTCCTGCTACTTTTAATTTCTTCACAATCAGAATTTCGATCTAAAAATCAGCATTCAATTTGCAGGATGCGTTGAATTAAAGGAGCTACACACTGAGATAAAAAAGGTAAACCAAGAATCTTTTAAAAAATATAAATATCAGATAGTCTGGTCAATAATGATCAATCAAAAATTAATAGGACTAAGTCTTTACTTAAAGGAGTTGAATTTCATTTCAATAAGAATAAAGAACGGAGACCATCTAGAAATGAATTTCTCTTTTAAAGTTTAAAAATTGGAAAAGGATTAAATGGATGTTTCATAAAATTTCTAAATAAGAGAACCAGTAAGAACTTATGAAAGCCTGAATTGGGAAGGCTTTTTCTAACTAAGTAAATATCTGATTTTTTTAAATTAAATTTTATAAGACCAAAGGAAATGTCAATCCAGTCAGCTTTCCTGAAAATCTCTATAGTAAGAGGAGCCTTAGATCTGAAGTCTGATATCTTATGATGCATTTCAATCATTGAAGAAATTTCGTGAATCCAATCAGGTCGGTGAATTGAATGTAAGTATGCTTCTACATTTCTTATGGAAGGATTCAGATAATCAAAAGTATGATCTGTCCAGATACCGATATCATGATAAGCAGAAGCAATTGCATATTTATCTATGTTATTCTTATTTCCATCCATCAACTGGCAAAACATAAACACTCTATAAACATGGTTTCTATACTTTTCATAATCCATTCCCAGAATATCCTTATGTTTTAATAATATGTCTTCAATAGTAGAATTAAAAGCTATCATTTACATTCAGGCTTTGTCATTAAGTAATATCTAATGCTTCTATGCAGTAATTCATATTTTTGCCGATTAATATATCCCAGTTTAAATAACTATAACTACTTTCTTTAAAAACAAAAAGGCAAACTACCAATTGATAACTTGCCTATGCATATCTTTGTTATTTTTGATTTAACTCTTAAAAATCCGGGAAACCTTATAAACTCCGCTGCCCTTTGCTTTAGCAATAAAGAACCTTCCAATAGAATCACTTTAAGAATTGATTCATATCCTTTCAAATTTGAATCAAATCTTAAAGGATCTTAAAGGACTAAATGATTTGAAGTAATTAAAAACTAATCTTTATTTAACCAGGGGCTACTGAAGCGCTAAACTCCTTAAAACCAACTGCAGCATCGTTAAATCAATGCTGCAGCTGAATTGTTTTTTATTTTACTAAGGATACCTTTTTAACATTGGTTTTCCCATCCACATCTTTTAATTCAAGATAGTAAAGGCCTTCAGAAAGTGAAGATAAATCCACAAAAGAAATCGGTTCTTCCGAAGTTCTGTTAAAGATAGTTTTTCCTCCTATGTCTTTTACCGAAATGCTTAGAATTGTTGATCCTGGGGCTGAGAATATCTGAACTGAGCCAGAAGTGGGGTTAGGCCCCACTACAAGCATTTCTTTTATCAAAGGCTGATCAGGCACAGAGGTGATTATCAATGGTTGTTTTTCTGTAAACCAGCTTATATGATTTAGAGATTCTGCATTTGCACCAGCGTATCTGAACTTTAGCACTTCTTTTCCAATACCATTAGCCCACCAGTTATATTCTATAACTTTATTTACATCTTGATTAAAAGGAGTCCATGTGTCTTCGGTTTTTACTTCTGTATAGGTTGTATAAGTGATATATGAAATCAGTCTGAGCACTTCAAAGTCCTTTGTCGGGGTCTTGAGCAGTCCCCAGGCATCAACAGTATCTTTTTTTGCAGTAGTGATCCTCATTCTGGTAGAAGCATCAATCGGTAAAATTCGTTCTCCTTCCCCGGAATAATAATTGCCTATATTGATTGGCAAGTCCATAATAAGCAATGATGGAGAAAATTCATAAGCTGCAACATCTCTCCCTCCAAGAAATGTCTGATGATGCCTGAGCCCATCCTCTGAAATCTGGAAATAAAAAATACCTTCTGTTGTTATTGAAGCAAGATTTGCTGAAGGAAAAAGTTTATGAAGTTCTGAATCAAAGGTGATAGGATCAACAAAAATAGTACTGTCTTTAATGCCACTGCTTAATGAAGAAAAATCCCAGACAATGTTATTTCCGGCCGCTCCGGGAGTTAAGCCCTGCAGGTTCTCCTTTATGACCTGCCGGTAGTATATATTGTATTCTTTGTCGGTATGTGGCAAATCTGCTATGGTAAGCTGTATTTGTGCCTCTATGAAAGATTGAAAAAATAAAACCAATAAAATAGTTAATAGAAGTTTTTGCATGATTGATAGAAGTTTTTAGTTGATTGAAAGAAATTTTCGGTCAACTTAAAGAAGATTCGGTTCAATCACAAGAAACATCCTGTCAATCAATGCATTTCTAATCTCTTCTTGCCAGGATGATTTGCCTGAATTTTTAAATCTCATATAAATTCAAGAATTCTACTTCCTAGAAATAGTAAGATTATCAGCAATGAAACACTTGTTAAATGGGTTAGTTATATCCCTCCGGATTCACTTTAAACTTAGATTTTCAGGAACTAAATTTTAATCAAATTCTAATCAAATTTTAATGATAGTTTATCCCTTTAATTCATTAAGACCACATCCGGAATGCTTATTAAATGATTATTAAAGATGGTTCTATCCAATGTTATATGATTGCCATCAGTCTTTATCAAGTAAAAAAGTCCCTCAATTTGTGATTTAGTTGAGAGACTTTTTTAAAATTATTCTTCTATTATATTTACTTTATCACCTTGCTTTTTTGCAGATCTAATATGCTTTTCAGACGCATTTTACTTTCATTATAATGACTCAGATGTTCGTTTTTCAGTTGATTGAAGAACTCCATTTGTTCAGGCGCATGATTTTCCCTTTTTCCGGTTTTAACATTTACAAAAAAATACTTCGTCCAAAGAAGGCTCTTAAACTGGCTCTCATCTTCACTCATCATAAGCCCTTCAACTAACAATGATGAATTGTCTACTTCAATAACAGAAGTTTGAATTTTAACCTTCTCATTATACAAAGAGGGTTTAATGTAGTAGATCTCATGATTCGTCACTACCCAGCAATACCCTGAAGCTATAAAATCACTTAACTTCAAATTATAATACTGATCCAGGTGGTCTTCCCTTGCATTGATAATGTAATCTATATAACGACTATTATTCAAGTGCCCCATAGGGTCACAATCCTGGAAACGAACTGTGTAGACTGAGCTAGGTTCTTTTATCATATCAAAATAGACCGTTCGGTCTTTTTTAGGTTAAAATAATTAAGCTTTTAAAGATATTGTAATATAAGATTTGAGTTCATCAAGCAATCTATTGAGTTTCAATGGGTCACCAGTAGCCTTGGAAAGCATAATAGCCCCTTCTATCCTACTATAAAGTATATCTGCAGCAAGCCCGGCATTAACAGACTTTTTAATCTGATTGTATTTCTGACCTTTTTCGATAATCTGAACAAGACTGAATAGCATTTGTTTAGAAGCTTTAATAAGGAGTAATTTTAATCCTGGCAAGCTATCATCTGCAAAGCTACTATAATTGAGGATCGGACACCCGCCTTCTATGGGTGATTGTAATGTATAGTTGTAATAATAATCGGTGATGGCAAATAATTTATCGATAGCATTGTCACAAGCCTTAATTCTGAAAACCAGCTCATCTAATACTTTTGAAAAAGAATATTCAAAAGCAGCTTCAATGATATCTTCTTTACTTTTGAAATGACCATAAACCCCTCCTTTAGCCAAGCCTGTCAAATCAAGTATCTCACTCATGGAAGTACCGTGATAGCCTTTCTTATTAAAAGCATGGGCTGCTTTTTCAATGATTAATGCTTTGGTCTTTTCAGCTTTTGATTCCACAATACAAAAATAAGACTGATCGGTCTAAAAACCAAATTAAAAAGCTAAAACAATAAACGACTGAAAACAAGCATCATCCAAACATAAATCCTAAACAATCATATGATCAACTCCAGCTACTTCTTTAAAAACCTGACATATATCATTTTTTTAAATAATCAAACTCATTTTTTCTCCCCCCTCATAATCTGACCTTTACATCATAGAGCAAACAATATGAAAACAATCCTCCTTCCCACTAATTTTTCAAAAGCCTCACAGAAAGCTTTGGAATATGCTATCATGGTAGCACAAAAAGCTGATGCAAAAATCATCGTTGCGCATGCTTATACGCTCACATCTATTAATGACGAGCCCTTCCCTGTTGTTTTTGAAAATGTGCTGGAAGAAACTCAGGAATACTTGAAATCACAACTTGACTCAGTGTGTGCATATATTTCGTCATTCAGAACTGACTCTGGAAAGACGATCAACGCCCAATATATTATTCAATATAACATTCCTGAACAGGAAATAAAGGAACTGGCAGCCCGTCACCAGGTTGACCTGATAATCATGGGAACAAACAACCCGGAAGGACTTCAGGGATTACTAGGAAGTACTGTTCAGAATATGATAAGCAACACAGATTTACCAATACTTGTCATTCATGAAGATACTCCTGTTAAACTGTTCCATAAAATTGATATTGCCATAGAAGAGGTATCTGAAAAAATTTCTTCTGTAAAAAATATCATAGACCTGGCTATCCTTTTCAAAGCTGAAATTACTCTATTACACATAGAACAATACGCAAAATCATTTCAGGAATATGAGAAAAATTCTGAATCGGGAACGGCATCAGCCACCTTAAACTCAGTCAAAAAATTGACCAGCTATGATCATATTAAATATAAAACTACTTTATCTGATATAGTTGAAGAAGGATTGCAGAAAAGTATCAACGAAGACAATTCAGATTTACTGGTACTTATTTATAATGAAAGAAACTGGATAGATGCTCTCTTTCACAAAAGTGTAATTAAAAGCGTTTTGAAGAAATTCAGCATACCTGTCCTGATTTTACATTCAAATAGATCTTAAGTCAACATAAGTTAAATAACCTATTTATGAAAAAGATAATTGTACCCATAGATTTTTCTGAAGTATCTGAAAATGCTCTTATCGCAGCAACTGAGATCGCCCGCAAAACCCAAGCTGAAGTTGAGATATTTCATGTAATTGAATCCTCTGGAGGAACCACCATCAGTGAAACCGGCGAGATATTCATGCCTGATAAAATGGAACAGGTATACGTTTTAAAATGTATAGAACTTGCCAAAAATAAAATACATTCCATCCTGGAAAATGTCAGGTATGCAGGAGTCAGATTCATTCCAAAGATAAAAGTCGGAGATCCCGGCAAACATTTTTCCAGATACATTACTTTGGAAAAGGCGGATATGATCATAATGGGAACTTCAGGGTCTGAAGGAATACTTAAGGGAATATTTAATGAATCCAATGCTGAAAAGGTCGTAACAAGAGCTGATTGTATGGTTCTTTCTGTGAAAAATAATAACAAGGATTTTCATATGAGAAATTTAGTCCTTGCAACTAACTTTCAGGACGATTCTCCCGAGTTCATTGGCAAACTAAAGGCCTTGCAGGAAATATTTGATTTCAAAATTCATTTATTATATATTAATCCCTTGATCAATTATGAATCAAATCAGAGTATAATCCAAAGCAGATTAAGAGATTATGTCAACCGGTTTCAGTTGAAAAATTGTGAAAGTATTATTCAGGAAGATTTAACCGAATACAATGGAATTGTAAAATATGCTGAAGATATCAATGCAGATATTATAGCATTGTCTACTCATCAGCATAAAGGCCTGCACTGGCTTGGAGGAATATCTGAAGATCTTGTAAACTTTGCTGAATTTCCTGTACTTACATTTAAGGTAAATTAATTGATATTAAATATTACGTTTACGATATCTAGCATTAAATAAATAATAACAATTACTAACAGCATGAAACTAGCAATCTATAGCACCAAACCATACGAAATAAAATATCTTGAAAATGCCAACAAGGGAAAACATGAGTTGTTATTTATCGAAGAGGCACTTTCAGCGGAAACTTTATATAAAGCTAATGGCTGTGATGCTATTTCTATTTTCACCAATGATGATGCGTCAGCAGAAGTATTGGAAAATATAAAAAAACTTAACATCCGATCTATAGCCGTCCGAGCAGCTGGGTATGACAATGTGGACCTGAAAAAAGCGACAGAACTCTCGTTCAAAGTTGCCAATGTTCCTGACTACTCTCCCTATTCAATTGCAGAACACACTGCAACACTGATCCTTGCTTTAAACAGAAAAATAGTACAGGCTGACCGTAAAGTAAAAGACTCCAATTTTCTACTAGATGAACTTATTGGATTTGATCTTAATGGTAAAACAGTCGGCATTATTGGCGTAGGAAAGATTGGTGGAATATTAGCGAAGATCATGAATGGATTTGGCTGTAAGGTGTTGGGATTTGACATTAAGGAAAATAAGGATTATACAGAAAAATATAACCTTCAATATGTATCACTTGAAGAAATGTATCAAAAAGCTGATATCATTTCCTTACATGCCCCGCTTAATGAGCACACTAAATATATGATAAACAAGGATACCCTCAGCAAAATGAAAAATGGGGTTATGATTGTAAATACAGGCAGAGGTGGGCTGATAAATACAGTTGATGCCATAGAAGCCCTAAAATCAGGAAAAATAGGATATCTGGGACTTGATGTATATGAAAAAGAAAAAGGTCTGTTCTTTTACAACCACTCTGCGGATGTTTTGAAAGATGATGTATTTGCAAGATTGATGACATTCAAAAATGTAATAATAACAGGCCACCAGGCATTTCTGACAGATAATGCATTAAAAAATATTGCGGATACAACTATAAATAACATAGATAGCTGGCAATCTGGTAACAGATCAAAAAATGATATTTTTTAAAACATATTTGTTATTAACTTTAGAGTAAAAAAGAGAAGTTTACATTGAACGAACAGGATAAAAATCCTTTGGATAACGAATCCCGCCTAAGAGCTATTATTGAAACAGCTATTGATGGCATTATTACAATAGATCAAAGAGGGATCATTGAAACGATAAACCCTGCAGCTGCTAAAATCTTTGAATACGCTCCTCATGAAGTTATTGGTAAGAATATCAATATTCTCATGCCTGAGCCTGATAAAAGCAGGCACGATGAATATATTCATAACTATCAGCGGACAGGTGAAAAAAAGATTATCGGGATTGGTCGTGAAGTACTCGGAAGAAAAAAGAGTGGCAACGTGTTCCCCTTCCGACTAAGCGTAAGTGAAGTTTTCTTGCAGAATAAAATTATTTATACTGGGGTCATCCATGACATTACCAAGCTTAAAGAAGCTGAGAATGCATATAAAAAGCTGAATATCGAACTGGAAGAACGCGTTCAACAGAGGACCTCAGAACTTTTTGACGCCATCAAACAACTCAAAGAAACCAATAATAAGCAAAAACAGGCTGAAGCAGAAGTCAGAAAAGCACTTGAGAAGGAGAAGGAACTTAATGAGCTTAAATCCCGATTTGTCACAATTGCTTCTCATGAATTCCGAACGCCACTTAGCACTATCCTTTCTTCCGTTTCTCTTATTTCCAAATACAATGAAATGGGAGAAAAGGAAAAGATTGATAAGCATATCCTGAGAATAAAATCTTCTGTTTCGAACCTGACAGGTATACTCAATGATTTTCTATCATTGAGTAAATTGGAAGAAGGTATTATTTCAAACACCCCTTCTCTGTTTAATATACATTCCCTTGGTATTGAAATTAATGAAGAACTTACCCCAGCACTAAAAAGCAATCAAACCATTTCTTGCAAGCACAAAGGTCGGGAGGAAGTTTATCTTGATAAAAATATATTAAAAAACATCCTGTTAAACTTATTATCCAATGCTTCTAAATATTCCGGAGAAGGTACTATAGTTCTCGACATATTTGTAAGTCAGAAAGAGATAAATATAACAGTTAAAGATGAAGGTATTGGAATACCAGAAAATGATATTCAATTCTTATTTACAAGATTTTTCAGAGCTCATAATGCAGGGAATATCCAGGGTACTGGACTAGGGCTTAATATTGTAAAACGATATGTAGAGTTGCTGGAGGGAAATATTTCAGTTGAAAGCAAGCTTGGTGTAGGTACAACTTTTAAAGTTAACATACCCGTTCTGAATAAATAATTGATTTTTTTAATTTAGTAAAGTATGAAAAAAATTTTGCTTATAGAAGATAACCAGGAAGTAAGAGAGAATACTGCAGAAATTCTTGAGTTATCTAATTACAAAGTTGTTACAGCCGAAAATGGTAAGATTGGTGTGGAGCTTGCCAAAGTAGAAAACCCGGACCTTATCATCTGCGATGTTATGATGCCAGAACTTGATGGCTTTGGGGTATTGCATGTATTGAGTAAAAACTCAGCGACTGCAAGCATTCCATTTATTTTCCTAACTGCAAAAGCCGAAAAAGAGGACATGCGCAAAGGGATGAAACTCGGCGCGGATGATTATCTGACAAAACCTTTTGATGATATCGAGCTTCTGGATGCAGTTGAAACAAGGCTAAAAAAAAATGATCTGATAAAAGAAGAGTTTAAAAAAACTACCGAAGGTCTGGATGAATTTATAAGCAAAGTAAGAGGTATAAAAGAACTGGAAAATTTATCGAATAATGACCAGCGAATCATTATCGTTCCCAAGAAACACTCCGTTTTCTCACAAGGGAGTTATCCCAACTTTTTATATTTCGTAAGCAGCGGAAAAATCAAGACGTCCAGAACTGATAAACTGGGAAATGAATTTATTACTGGTCTGTTCAAAGAAGGTGATTTCTTTGGTTATACTGATTTATTGGAAAATTCAATATATACTGAAAGTGCCGTAGCCCTAGAAGATTCAAAAATTTGCTCCATATTGAAAGAGGATTTTTTTGCTTTGCTTTATAACAACAGAGATGTTGCCAACAAATTTATAAAACTTCTTTCTGATAATGTAATTGAGCAAGAGGAAAGACTACTTAAACTTGCTTATGGATCAGTTAGAAAGAGAGTTGCCGAAGCTTTGCTGATGCTTCAGAAAAAATATCAAAGTAGTGAAAGTAAAGAATTTACAATGGCAATCTCGAGAGATGATTTATCCGGCATTGTAGGAGCTTCCAAAGAAACGGTAATCCGCACACTCACTGATTTCAAAGAAGAGGGCTTTATTCAGATTGCGGGCAGTAAAATTACTATTGTGAATGGAGATAAATTATCCAAATTGAAACATTAAACTAATTGCTGATTAAATAAAACGGGGCTTTAAATACAAGGTCGCGTTTTATTTAGACCTTTAACACTTGAAATAAACTTTAAAAGTAGATCCGACTCCTACTTTACTTTCAACTTCTATCTTTCCACCGTTATTATCCATAATCCTTTTCACTATATACATTCCAACTCCTGAACCTTCTACATGATTATGCAATCGCTTATACATGTTAAAAATTTCTGATATCTCGTTTTCCTTTATCCCCATCCCATTATCGCTTACCTTCAAAATGATATAATCCTTAATCATTTTGGTTGAGATATGGATTACTGGTGGTCTTTCCGGGGTCTTATACTTTATGGCATTAGACAATAGGTTAAACAAAATACTTCTTAAATTCTTAAGCGAAAAACTTATCTCCGGAGCGGCTTTAAAATCCTCTGTGATAACTGCACCTGAACTTTGTACCTGATCTTTAATCGATAATTTAATTTCCTCCACGACTTCTTTAAATACCACTTTCTCCGTTCCTGTTTCAATGTCTCCCTGCGCCTTTCCGATATTCCCTAATTCACTCAATACATCTTTAAACCTGACTATAGACTCATCCATCATTTCAGTAATTTCATTAGCCTTTGACTGAGTCTCAGGTACCTGTCCTTTCAGCAAGTGAAAAAGTGCTTCTATATTTTTAATCGGTGCTTTTAAATCATGCGAAGCTGTATATACAAAATTATCCAGGTCTTTATTTATCTTGTCCAATTGTTTGTTCTTCATTTCCAGCTCTTGATTCTTCTCAAACAATTCATTTGTCCTTTCTCCTATTTTTATCTCAAGCTGATTATTCAGATTTCTCAATTGTGCTTCCTTATCGATCAGGTTTGCAATTACTTCGCTGATCTTTTGAGCTGCTGGTTTAAAAATAAAAAATCCTTCAAGCAGCAAAACTAAAATGGTGATAACAAATAATACCAACTCTATCTTTTTCAGAAATAAAACTTTAAGTCTTGCTTCCTTTTCGAATTCCTTCACAATCGAATCCATAAGGTTAAGATATGAACTCTCATTTAAGAGTATAGTCTCTATGTTTCCCAAGATCAATCTTGAATTCCAGTGCTGATTTTCAATGACAGAAGAAATGATATTTGCGTTAGTGTATATTTCCTTAAAGTAATAATCTGCTTCTTCAAATAATAATTCAACCTGATGATTGGTATTCACCGGAAGATTTACAGAGGTATCGCCTAATCTTAGTCCATGGTGAAACTTGTCCCATGTATCTAAAGCTGCACGAAGCTTTTGTGCTGATTCGATCCTGAATAATGAATCAGGACTTCGCTCTATAGAAAGGCATAATTTACAGATCTTCTGGCTTAACATCCTTTGACGACCAGACATGTTAACCACATAAGAATCTTCAGTTTGATTAGATACTGCTCTTTGAATAAGGATTTGTCCAAGAAGGGTTAACAATGCAACAGCAGATAAAGCAAGAATGTATAGCTTCGTAAGTTTCCTTGAAGAATCAGATGGTATTGAACTATGACCTGCCGCCTTTTCCATGGATTTGAAAAAATAAAAATTAAAGTCAGGAAAGATTGTAAAAGATTCAACTAGTATTAATTATTCATCTATTTCCCAATCCTCTTTAAATTTTTCAAACAGATTAGGATTAATCTGTCTAAATTCATTTATATTTTCTTCATCCCATTCCTTGCCATCTGGGCTGGCTTTAGGCGTCCGGATGATTTCAGGCATCTCCTCATCTGTAAGTTCTTCATATGCTTCTGCAAAAAGGTAATTGTACTCTTCTCCAGCTTCGCTATCTTTAAGCGCCTCTTGCGACATCTGAGAAAGCGAATCAGAATTTTCAAGAGCACCATAATAAATTTCCTTCCCTCTGCCAATCAGCCAAGCTCTGAAATCTATAAATCCATCATCTGAACATCCACCTTGAATTGTATAAGCGGCAGCCCATAAGTCCCATTTGTAAGCCTGATCCATTAGATCCCAAAAAATCTCCTGAGCTTTTATTATTTCTCTTTTATCCAGATGCTGCAAAGCCTCTCGAAGATTGTCTAATTGTAAATAGATATCTTCGTTTGTATTTTTTTTCGATTGCTCAATTAAATCCCAAAATTTGCTGATATCCATAGTAATTTAATATAATTAAAAATAACCCTTATTCCAATTCTGCTTAACAATGAATTTTTATTATGCCTAAAAATATATGAAGACCTGAATAAACAGAAAATGTTTGAAATATTAATATTTACTCAAAGTTAGAATTGAATCATTTGCTTAAAATAGTTATAAAAAAATAATCCCGGAGGATATACGGGGAGTATATTGATCTCCGGGATCTTTCAACCAGCTATGGAAGTCCAAAAGTAGATAATATTTTAATATCATGCCAAACTTTTAGATTAAAAACATAATAAATAGGACCAATAGATTATTTACATGTACTAACATCTTTTATATTAATATTTTCGTTGTAATATTCAATGCATTTTTTTTATTTTTAATTGGATTTTTTACTAATTAGAAGTAATTTACTGATTAACAAGCTTCAACAATCAAAAGACAGCTCAATTACTATAAATTCCTTATTATCTATGCATTACATCTCACAATAATATTGGATAATACTTATACTAAACATTAAGATTTGATTTTGCTTAATAAATAAGATTTGAATTAAAGAATCGAATTACCGGCTATTATCGTTAAAATTACTTAAACTCCCTTAAATGAGAATTATAAAATTAACATTTCTACTTTTATTATATTGTACTGCAGCATTTTCCCAGAAAAACGCTCTTATAGGGGATTGGTATTTTATCAACAGGAATGGCATCATTCAAACCATTATTACAAAGGATTCAATTATTTCAAGACAACTATACTTTGACCTGTACCCTAAAGATTTACCGGCAGATAAGTACAAATATGAAAAAATTGCTTACAAAAAAAATCGAATATATGTCATATCTAAAAGTAAGAAAGGCAATGATTTAATGCATGCTTCTACCTTAGTAAATTTTGTTCCCGGTAAAAGTTTTCATATGGCTTGGAATGGGAATGACACTGCCGTGAAAGGAAATAAAAATCTTATCAGAACTTTAGAAAAAGATACTATTCTTAAATTCGGTTATGCTTTCTATTCTAAAAGTGAGATAGAAAGAATTCAGAAATTGAAAGAGGTTGAATCAATGAGCAAAGAGGAATTTGCGAAATATTGCAGAATATTTGTAAATCTTCACAATCAAACCATTTCAGAATTTGATAAATATGATCATGGTTATGCAGGAATTACATATATTTTTCAAATAACTGCCCAATCTTTACTCCATGCTGGCTATAATCCTATTGAATCTGAAGGCAAACTTGAAAAAATTTATATAAAATATGCTTCTGATCCGGAATTGAAAGAAATTCTTAACAGTCTTAGGATGCAATAAACTGATAATATTTTTTTATTGGTTATATTTTAAGGCTGAATTTTTCACTGGTCTTGTACAATTTTTTTAAAAATATTTTTAAACAATTTTCAAAAAATTATATTTAACCTTCGATTGAATCTAAGGAAAAGCCAAGATCTGTTCATACTGATCAGGCTTTTACTGATAGATTTCACTAATTAATAACTTTAACTAACCAACTAACTAGTACAATGAAAAAACAATTATTATCCATTGCCTTATTACTGGCATCTCTGACTTCTTTTGCGCAATTAGAACAAGGTAAATTACTTTTAGGTGGCCGTATTGGAATATCATCAACTTCACCAAACACGGTAAATGGCGGAACTACTGTAGATGGAGTAAAAACTACCTCATATTTTGTTACTCCTGCTATTGGATATTTCATTGCTGAAAATTTTGCATTAGGTTTAAATATCGGCTTTGGTGGGTATACTGAAAAAACTCCCGCAAATGCAGGTACACCAGAGTTGAAAGATAAAAATCCTTATTTCCTTATTGGTCCATTTGGAAGATATTACAAAAAATTCGGTGATAACTTTGCTGTTTTTGGGCAAGCGGCTATTGATTTCAGATTTGGTAAAAATAAAAATGAAACATATAATGCATTTTTTAATAGAATTGAGACTACTGAGAACAAAACAAGCTATTTTAGTCCAAATATAAGACCAGGTATTGTATTCTTCCCATATTCAAAAGTGGGCATTGAACTACTTGTCGGAAGAATCGGATATACTCACTCTGTTGTGAAATTTAATGACGACAGCAAGAGTAAAAATAATAGTGTAGACTTCAACTTTGACCTTGCTAATGTTCAACTAGGTGTGTTTTTATACTTATAATCTAAATATTATTAATTAAAAAACAAAGGCCATTTGACTATACAAATGGCCTTTATTTTTTGGGTTATGATCCGATATTTTAAACTTTATTATTTATCTAATAGCTTAAAATAGAAAGGCTATCAAAATGACAGCCTTCCATAAATTCATAATATCTCATCAACTATCTTATTAAAACTCTTCAACTTCAATATCCTTATTTAAAACCCCAACCTTAATTTCCCCTTTCAAATTACTTACAGGGTTTTTCTCATCTTTTTCAAACTTAATTTGTGAAATATAAGGTATCACAGCATACATTAATGGATCCTTTCCATGTGACCTTCTCAGTTCTTTTATATTTCCAGCCTGATCCAATGTAAAATAGAAGGCGCCAATCCCATCTATGTCCCTGATTGCATCAAGAGAAGGTAAATTCGTGACTTTCCAACCGGGAATACTAATTTCAAATCCCTGTTTTTCTATTTCTGTCTTCCTGTTTGAATATTGATATTCTCTTTTTATTATCTGATCATTAGTTGCATATGTGTATTTAACTGAATAATCAAGTTGACCATTTTTCTTATAACTTTCCTTTTTAATAAGCTGGCTCTTGTTGTTGTAATAATATTTGTCCGTAAGAAAAATCTCAGAATTCGCAAAGTGATAAGTAGTTCTTGCTTTTCTTCCAATGCTATCATAAGCATGCCTTTCTATATTTAACCCGAAATCGAGTATCTTTTTGTCTTTGTCATAACTTCTGACTTCTATCAACTGCTTACCAGCATAAGTGTACTTAACCACAGCTTTTTCCAGATTACCAACTCCTCTTAGTCTTCCTCTTTTATCAAAATTAAATTCATCTGTAAGCTGATTATTTTTATACTTAAATCTCTTAACAGCTGGTTTATTCGCAAGATCAAGATAAGAACCATCAATATAATGATTACTGATTTCGGCAATCAGACCTTCGTCGTTATATTTATATAATGTATATGATGGGTATTCCAAAGCTTCAGAAGTAGTGTCTGGCTTTATCATCTGACCATCTTTATTGAAGTATGATTTCTTTTCCAGTTTTCCCTTTCTGTCATATTCATATTTAATTGTCGCTATCCCACTCAGATCATTTTCCAGTTTGCCATAAAAGTTGACTCTGTTTTTCTGAATTAATCTATCTTTTTTATCTATTACTTCAGTCTTTATTGTTTGGGAAATACCTGAAATACTGATTAATACTAGCAGAATGAAGGGTACTAACTTTTTATAATCCATTGCTAACTTTAATTATTAAAATAGAAAAATACTTAACAGATTGACTTATTTTTAAGATGCTAAAATTAATAAAATAAATCCAATTTTAAATAGGTTTATTTCACTTTAAAGTATTAACGTTAATATGTATTTTCCCTGATAGGAATTGCGCACAAAAACACCAATAATCTGAATAACAATACTTTACTATATTGATTATTTTTAATAGAATAAACAAAAGGGTAAAAACGGAAAAAGAGCAGATACCTCTGCCCTTTTTTAAATTACTTCTTTAATGCAAATTCCTGTTTATCTGCAACTTTAGCCCCATCAAAACTTTTTTCCGTTAATACTCTGGTCTTGCGCATTTTAATTTTAGAATTCAATGCTTCGATAATACCGGCAAACGCCATTGCAAAGTAAATGTATGTCTTGTCAACATGAACACCAGAACCTTCCATCACAAGCATTGCGCCTATCATGATAAGAAAAGATAATGCCAGAACTTTCAATGATGGCCTTGATTCAACAAAATCTGATATTTTTCCAGATAAAAAGAACATTAAAGTCATTGATAATACAACTGCGGAAATCATTATTTCAACGCTATCTACCAGACCAATTGCTGTTAGTATCGAGTCTGCTGAGAACACCAGATCTATCAGCACAATTTGTAAAATCACTTTTACAAAAGTACCCTCCGTCTGTTCCTCTTTTATTTCATCATGAAATAAACCATGTATTTCTGATGTACTCTTATGAATCAGGAAAAGACCACCTGCAAGAAGTATCAGATCTCTTACAGATACTGGGTGATTCAATCCACCTGTTGTAGTTACACTGAATAGTGGATCTTTCATATGCGCAAGATCTGCAATGAATAATAAGGCAACTATCCTTACTCCCAAAGCCAGCACAAGGCCTATTTTTCTGGCAAGGGCCGCCTTCTTTTTATTCTGAAGACCATTAGCAAGCAAGCCTATAAAAATAATATTGTCAATCCCCAGCACTATCTCCATTGTTGTTAATACAAATATTGAAACTAGTATAGTTATCATCGTTAATTTTTTAAGTTTTATATTTTTTAATTAAAAGATTCATTTGTTATAAATACTGATGACGAATTAGTTTTACAGTATCCTCAATGCTTCTCGTACTGGCAGGTTGACCAATTGCGACAAACTTCCAGTTGTCTCCATTACGAACTATTTTTGCCATAATCATTGCTACCTTGCCTTGAAAACCAGGTTCAGAAGCAAGATCAAAATATGCGAAAGCTTTTTTAGATTCTGCCAAACTTCCATCTACCAGTCTTATTTTGGCATAAGGAATAGTATGAAATTCCTGTCCTTTATAGGAGTTCAGATATACCACTATTGATTCTACTTTTGGAGATACCTTTTTAAGATTGATGGATATAATTTCATTATCCTTTTCATCTTCATATGTATCACCTGTAAGATCATCACCTGTGTGATAGATTGAACTATCGTTTGATCTTCTTTTATTAAAATAAACAGTGTCTATTACCCTTTTGTCTTTATCAAACATTGTTACACTCCCATCCAGATCTACATTGACTTGAAGCAGTCCCCATAGTTTAGATATCTTTCCCCAGTTAAGACCCAGGAACATTGTCTCCAGATTTTTACCATCTTTTTCAAGATTTATAGATGATCCTTTTTTAAGATTTATCATTTTTTAGTTCTTTTAATTTTCAATTCATTATTTAAGCATATATATCAATCAAGCCTTGAAGCCCTTTATTATTGCCTGTACCGGTAGCAGTAAAGTGCCATTCATTATTTTTCTTTGTTAATGTACCAAATACTACTGCAGTGTTTCCACCAAACTCAGCATCCAGGTCATATCTTAATAATTCTGTTTGTGTTTCCACATCAAAGATCCTTATATAAGCATCTGCCAGCATACCATAGTGATGTTTTCTTATCTCTGCGTCATGAATAGATACTGCAATAACCATTTCTTCACAGGAAGGATTAATAAGGTCCATATTGGCTAATACCAATTCATCATCATCATCACCTACACCTGTCCTGTTATCACCTGTATGCTTAATGCAACCATCAGGAGAAGTAAGATTGTTATAGAAGACAAAGTACTCATCGGATAACAGTTTACCGTTTTTTCCATTCATGAACACTGAAGCATCAAGGTCAAGCCTTTGGGATACATATTCCCATCCAAGACCAATCATAATCTTTTTTAAACCAGGTTGATTTTTCGTAAGATTAAACGAGTTTCCTTTTTTCAAATTAATTGACATATAGTTTTATTATTGGTTAAAGAATTTATTTATATCATCATTATTGTCTATTGCTTTAGGCTTCAGAGAATAAAATTCATTGATCTCATTTGCTTTGTTTTGTTTGTTATTGTTTTTTAAAAGCTCATTTTCGATCTGCTTCATTTTGCTCTGATTCTTTTCTTTTTTTTCTTCTGCTATCTGAGCCTGTAATGCCTGAAAATCCTCTTCTATTTTGTATGAAGTGAAAGATTCTTCAAGCTTCATGACTTCATGATTTTCAGCATCAGTAAGCTCAAGTAAAGCTTCCGACTCCGCCTCCAGTTTGTTAATCTTTTCTTCTAGTCTGGATACTTCAGACAAAGCAGTGTTATTTAATCCACCAAGAGATTCGGCCAGGTTTTTCTGAGCTTTAGCTGTTTCATACTTTGCTGCATAAATTGATTTCTTAGCTTTCAGCTCTTCGTGCTTCATCTTAAAGCGTTTTAGCTGTTGCTTCTGGTCTTCAATTTTTGCTTTTAGCATTTCATTCAAAGCATGATACTCTTCTGCTTTCTTTTCCGCAATTGCTTTATGCTCCAATGCAGTTCTGGCAAGCTCTGCATGATTCTGAGCAATTGCAGCCTTAGCCTTTACTTTCCATGACTCAGTTTCCAGCAAAGCTTGATTCAACTCTCGTTCCTTACTTTTCTGATCCGCAAGTGCCAAGGCAATAGCCTTAGTCATGCTCTGCAGATTCTTTTCTGATTCATGCACAGCAAGCGCATACATCTCTACAGGGTTTTCCACCGAGTCTAAAGCAGACATAGCTTTAGACTTAAACAGGTTGTTGAACCTGTTGAAAATAAATTTCCACATGTTATTTTATTTATTATTTGATTGATTTACCGGATAAGAGTATTAGTAGGCTTCCGGTAAGCCTAGTATTATAAAGGGCTATGGAAGCTCAACTACAACTTTTGGAGCAGTGGCAAAAAAAGAATAAATAAAAAAAGATAATGTCGTTTTCATTGTATTTCTATAGCATTGCTATAGTTATTGTTTATTTTAATGAGCTTACAAAATGCAAGACTCATGCCAAACTACCACAGGAGTGTAAAAGGAAGATTTCCACAATTTTAAAAATTTGTAGTTCTGATTTAAAATGAGCAGAATATATGTCAAAAAAATATTAGCACAAAAAGTTTAAATCTAAAAGTCCAAGGATTCCAACAATAAGGGATGCAACTCCAATTGCAGTGGTAAATGGTAAAAGAGATCTGGATAATTTCTCCAATGATTCTCCAATTCCTGGAATATTTATAAGAGTATCAGTTAAAAGCACAAGGCCGGCTAGAATTCCTGTCAAGTCATATATTGCACACCCAGGACGAAACAAAAAGATCAATCCCAAAATAAGAGATGTAAACCCGATAACCACCTTAAAACCAGTAAGCCAATTACTAAGCTTTAAAATACTATCAGATATGCTTTTGATTTTCATCAGAGTAGAAGTCGCCAGTATAATTCCTGCAGCAATATTAGATAAATCGAAGATGGTATCCATTTGATAAAGTAAATCTGACCACGAATATCTTCTGAAATTAGATAAGTTGCAAATAAAGAAAATCGATTTTTATTTTATTAAAAGAAGCTGTATAACAACAAATTACTATTTTTACGTTAAGGAAAATGGCTAAAAAAATTCAATATAAAACCGATTTTATCCCAACCATAACTTATTGACATTCGTACATAAAATAATTTTTGAAACAAAACTCTATGAAAAAAATCATTCGCTCTTCTTTCTTTTTGACTTTAATCGCTCTTTCTGTCCTGACAGGATGTAAAAAAGACGAAACGGATCCTAATACGAAGACCGTACCTACTAATCTGAAACAAAATGATAATACTGGTTCAACTGAAGTTGACGAAGCTATTTCGAATGTAAATGATGTTATTAGTAACCAAATTGGAGGTGGTGCAGCAAATGCAAGAATTGCAGCTTATGATTTGCCTTGCGGTGTAGTTAAGTTTGATTCCACTGTATCTTCAGGCAAAAAGACCTATACATTAAAATTTGGTGACCAAAATAAGTGCGGATATAAAAAGAAAAGCGGAGATGTTTCATTTAAGCTTGAAAACGGCTCTCACTTTAATGATATAGATGCAAAATTCACTATCACATTTATTAACTACACTGTAGAATCCAATGCTACAGGCCAGAGTGTGACAGTAAACGGAACAATAGCAGTAACCAACCTTACAGGTGGTTATATCTGGCAAGTTGTTATACCTTCTGATAACGCATTACATAAAGATGATGTAACGCACAGTGTAAGAGGTAAATTTATGGTAACTCATTCAAATGGAGCTGTTCGTGAAAGAAATTATTTCCAGAAAAGAACATGGGCATCAACTTCAGGTTGGGCAGGCTTAAGATTAACATTATCCGGTGATACAACGGCAATGCTTGGAACCAATACATATTCCAATGTATATGAAACCGGAAAAACCCTTGATGGAAACTTTGACTATGTTTCAAACCTAAGCGAAAATTTCCTTTGGTCTAACTGCGGTGCCACCTGGGCTGGACCTTATGTACTTGTTAAAGGTAAAGCAAGAGCAAACGTAAATATACCCAATGTTACCCCAGCATATTTTGATGTTCAAGCTGGATATATCTACAATATATCAAATACGACTGCAACTCCAACTACTGATGCCAATCTTTGTGATGCCAATGCGTATAAAATAACAATTGAATTGGGAACGTACCTAAAGTCAGAACAATACCAATTATACTAATCAAATCAAATTATTATAATAAAACGGCCTTTTCCCGCAAACGGAAAGGCCGTTTTATTTTTACATCACCCGGATATTACCAAACTTTTAAGGTATTGTCATCGTACCATATTTAAACCGGTTTTGATGAACCATTTATGAAAAAATCAAATTGCGTCATAGTCTTATACCTAATTGCTTGTCTACCAATCCTTCTTTCTTGCACAAAAGAAGAAACAGGACCAGCAAAGTCAGTTCCCTCTCAGTTAAAACAAGACGACAGATCTGCCTCTGTTGAGACTAATCAGATAATGTTGGATGTAACAGACTTTATAGGCTATAAGATAGGAAAAAATGAGGGTTCCTATACTTTACCCTGCGGTATTCTTAGAGTTGATTCAGCAACAGTCAATAGTAATAATAAAAAGATTTATAATTTATATTACGATGATAAAATTATCTGCAATGAAAAAATAAGAAAAGGATACGTTTCAATACAGCTGAAAAAAGGAAATAGTTATGGAGAAAAGGATGCTGAATGCAGCATTACATTTAAAGATTTCAATATAAAAATCATTGATTCAGAACAAACAATTTCAATAGTCGGAACAGTAACGCATACAAATCTTTCAGGTGGCTATCACTGGCAGGCGGCTCAACCAATTGGAACAGCCTTATATAAAGATTCTGTGCAAACCACGATTACCGGAAAGCTTTCTGTCAAACATACCAATGGAGAAGTAAGAGAGAAAAATTATTCTCAAAAAAGAACCTGGAAATCAACAGGTGGCTGGATTGGAATGTCAATAAGACTATCAGGAATTTCAGAGCCGGTATTCAAAGGCTCACCTGTTAAAAATGTTATTGAATCAAGTAAAACCCTTATCGGATATAATGATTATGTAATATTCATGAAAGAAGATTACCTATGGAAGAGTTACGGCGAAACCAAAGCGGGTCCTTTTGTACTTGTGAACGGTCATTCCTGTATTGAAACAGATATAAAACTTGCATTAAATTCCGGCCCTGAGACAATAGATATTGAAGCAGGCTATAGATACACAGGAAGTGATATTCCTACTCCTAAAAAAGTTAAAAACTCAAGTTCTAACGCCTTTAAAATTTACTACCCACTCAGTGAAAATATTGATGAGATAATATACCAGTATTATTAATACTAAAAAGCAAAAGCTCCTTCTTGGGAGCTTTTGTATTTTTTACCCTTTGTAAAAGGTATTTATTTCACAATAGTTCTATTTCCTGTTTATCATATATACAGCGAATATTCCTAGTCCCCCTCCAATGATGGTATGAATTTCTGGTACTTCTTTTAAAAAAATCCATGAGCCTAAAGCTGCAGAAAACGGTACGAGGAAAATAAATGTACTGGCTTTTCCAGCACCAAGTCTTGAAGTGGCAACAAAGAAAAATGTAGTGGCAAGAGCCGTTGTAATAGTTGCACTAAAAAAAAGATTTATCCAGAAAATAAGATCTATCCTTTTAAATACTTCAATACTTTCATGATAGTCAGATATTAATGCTATAATAATTGTACATAAGCCATACATCCATAGACTAAAAGCTATTGGGGAACCATAACGTCCTGATCTTGCAGTAAACAGACTTAAGAAGGCCCATGTAAAAGTAGCCATAACAAAATAACTATTGCCTGCATTCCAGATTTTATGCCAGTTATTCCAGATCTGAAGCAAGAAAGCTCCGGCAATCAAACCAATTGAAAGACCAATTATTTCATATTTTCCCGGTTTCTTTTTGGCATAAATCAACATTATAACATAAGAAATTATCGGATTTAATGTAGTAACCAAAACCCCTCCTGCTCCTGCTTTACCAACAGAAAGACCTTTAAAAAAGAGATATGTATAAAGAGCTATTAATAAAGCAGCACAAATAAGGTCCAGCAAGCCTTTTCTGAGAATGCTAAGCTTCTCTCCCGTAAACAATACTATGATGAACAATGAAATAAATGTCACAAAGAACCGGTAAAGCGTAATATTCAGAGGGGTTCCGTAACCACTCATAATCTTCCCTGATGTCCAGCTTAATCCCCAGCAAAACATACTTACAACTAACCCGGCCAGGAACAGATTATCTTTTTTGTGATTTTCAGACGACATGCTAAAACTTCAATTTTAAACTATATAAAATCAAAGTTAAAGGAATTTCCAATTGAGTTCTTCAATAAGTATAAAAAATAAAAGCCCCCGACATCTCGGGGGCTTTACTATCATTTACTTACAACACTTATCTTTTTTCTTTTTTTTGCCTTCATGTTTGCAGCAGGCTTCCGATTTTTCTTTGCAGCATTTTACATCTCCTTTTGCGCAAACCTCATCCTTGCAGCAAGATCCATCTTTACAAGCTTCAGCTGTTGTGCAACAGGCTTTGTTTTCCGCCTTTTTGCAACAATCCTGATCTTTCTTGCAACATTCCATCTTCTTTTTACAGCATTCTGGTTTGTCATCATTAAGAGCGCTCGCCAATGATAGATTAGCGAAAGAAAGGAAGAAACCTATAAGAGCAATTAAAATATGATTTTTCATCTTGATTTAATAATTTAAAGTATTAGAATAATTTTTATTAATAGTTGCCTGTTAAGCAATGTAATCCGCAATATGATAATATCTGATTATCCTGTCTTGAACATATCAGAAAATATCATATACATTAAGTATCTAAGCAATACTTAGATATGCGAACTTCAATTAAAAACTCTGACTACTAAATTCTAAATACCTGATGGAGGACCGATAGATCCTGGGTTATAAGAGGTGGACTATAGCTATAAAAAAGGACTTGTGAGTCCTCTGCTTGCAAATGCTCAAATGCTACATAAAAATAAGCAGCAGCAAACAAAATTATATCCGGGATATTATCAAAATTCCCTTGTCTTAAAAGATCTGAATCAAGCTTTTTAAGTTCTGATTTTACCTCACAGCAATTGTTACTTTCTTTGGTATTCTTGCAGCAATTCTTTTCAGCACTTTTACACATTAAATTATTTCCAGCTCTGTATTTACAGATAGCACTAGTAGTCGTCACTCCTATCACAGAGATTAGAAGTGCAAATACAAGAACGATATTTATAAATCTTTGGAAATACATGATATGGCATTCAATAAACCAAGGAATAGTTACCAAGGTTCCATACTTAAAAGTATATACGATCTTTTTTATAAAAAAGTATAACTGATTTTATAAAAAAATATCTACTCTAATCATACATAGAATAGTCAATTTATTTTTTCACAATAAAATTAAAATAACTATCTGATTTATAAAAGTTATACTTAACACATGAATCAGAAGTTAATGTAATATAAAAGAAGATAAGACAACAATTTTCAGATTTATCGTATATAGTTTCAAATTACATACAATTCCTTCTTCCAACAAGATCCAAACCAGGAATACGCTAAGAGGATATCTTTTAATTATCAATATTTATTAAATACCAGATGAATATTTCAGTTTTCAGTAAAACCAGCAATTCAAAAACAAAAGAACTCGAAGAGAGAGTAACTGCATTAGAAGCACAAATTATAGCCGCTTCCGAATTTGTTAAAGAAATAGAGAAAGGAAATTTAACTGCAGAATATAAGTATAATGGTGAATCAGAAACAGATAATGCACTGAGTACTTCACTTATAAGTCTCAGGAATCAGTTAAAGAATTATGCAGTTGAAGAAAAGGAAAGAAACTGGGTAACCGAAGGATTGGCGAGATTCATTGATATCCTTCGATCAAAAAACAATGACATGAACGAGCTTACAGATGATATAATCAGGAATCTGATTAAATATCTGGAGGCAAATCAGGGCGCGTTATATATTATTAATGACCATAACCCTCAGGATATATTTTTAGAGATAAAAGCTTGTTATGCATTTGAAAGAAAAAAATACATCGATCAAAGAATAGAAATAGGTGAAGGCCTTGCTGGGCAAGCTGTAATGGAAAAAGAAACCATTTATATGACAGAGATACCCGGCCATTATTTAAGAATTACCTCTGGTTTGGGAGAAGGCAGTGCCAGAAATCTTCTGATCGTTCCGTTAAAACTGGATGATCAGGTACTTGGAGTGCTGGAAATTGCATCCTTTTCTTTATTTAAAAAATATCAAATTGAGTTTGTTGAAAGGCTTGGAGAAAGTATTGCATCAACAGTAAAAGCTGTTAAAATTAACCAACGGACCAATAAGCTTCTTCAGGATACACAAGCCCAAACACAGCAGTTAAGGGAGCAGGAAGAAGAAGTCAGACAAAACATGGAAGAACTTTCTGCAACTCAGGAAGAAATGAAACGCGTCCTTACTCAAGCTCAGGAAAAGGAAAGTTATCTGAATGAATTGATCAACGTTCCTAAAGACAGCATATTTACCATTGATAAGGATTATAAAATCATAAGTTACAATAGAGCTTTTTCAGCAGGCATAGAGGCCATGACTGGTAAAATGGACTTTAAAGGTTTTGATTTTCTTTCATTATTTCCTGATCAGAATGAAAAACAAAAACAAAAAGCTATGTATGCAAGAGCTTTTGCAGGGGAAAACTTTGAAGATACCAATGAATATGATACCAATGGAGTGAAATCCTATTTTACCACCAACCTTGCTCCTATTTATGGTAAAGAAGGGGAAGTTACAGCCGTGGCCTGCTTCGGCAAAGATGTGACAGCCCTGATGAGTGCTCAAAAGCAAACTGAAAAACTGCTAAACGAATCACGCCAGAAATCAGAGGAGCTTATGGCCCAAGAGGAAGAGCTTCGCCAAAATATGGAAGAACTTTCAACTACTCAAGAAGAGATGGAAAGAATTCTGAGTGAGGTAAAAGAAAAAGAAAGTTATCTTACTGAATTGATCAATGTGCCAAAGGATACAATCTTCACAGTAGACAGGGATTATAAAATTCTGAGCTACAACAAATCTTTTTCAATGGCCCTTGAAGCATTTACAGGAAATATCGATTTAAAGGGATTTCCTTTCCTTGACCTATTCCAAACTGAAGCTGACAAGCAAAAGCAAATTGCTTTATATGAAAGAGCTTTTAAAGGTGAAAACTTTGAGATTACTAATGAATATGATGATAATAATGGTGGGATGATTTATATTACAACGAACCTTGCACCATTACATGATAAAAACAATAAAATCTTTGCTGTAGCAAGCTTTGGTAAAGACATCACTAAATTAATCGCAGCACAGAAGCAGTCAGAAAAATTACTGGAAGAGAGCCAACTGAAATCCGAGGAACTATTATCTCAGGAAGAAGAACTTCGTCAAAATATGGAAGAGCTTTCTGCAACCCAGGAAGAAATGCAACGTATTCTAGAGGACGTTCAGCAAAAAGAGCGATATCTGAAAGAACTGATAAATGTGCCGAAGGACAGCATATTTACCGTTGGTAAAGATTATTGTTTGATTGACTGGAACAAAGCATTTGCTGCCGGTCTTGAGGCTGTAGGAATCAAAGATCTAGCTGGCTTCAACCTGATGAATCTGTTTCCAGATGAATCAGTTAAACAGAAGCAGATCGATATATACGCAAGAGCATTTAAAGGTGAAAACTTTGAAATAGTGACGGAATATTCCCAGGATAATAATATTTCCTTCTACGCTTCTAATTACGCACCCTTACGGAATGATAAAGGAGAAATAAATGCAGTAGCATGTTTTTCAAAAGATGTTACCGAACTTATGGCTGCTAAAAAGAATAATAAAAAATAAGATTTAGTTTAGTTTAGAGTTGTTTTATCAGACAAAAAGGAACTGCCCTATCAGTTCCTTTTGTCATTTATGAAGGATGGTAATTATTTCTTTTGATTATGTCATTGTTATCGGCAGCTAAGTAAATGTCGCCCGTTTTATTATCGAAAACCATTTGCTGAACTGTTATATTCATCTTTACACCTTCATCTCGCAGGATCTGCATGCATCCTTCCAAATTATCAGGCATTGTTTTCTTTAAAAGAGCTTCAGCCCTTTCATATCTCCCACATGATGTTGCCTGGAGGATGCTGTTTGCAGAGGAGGTATTCTGAATTCCCTTATAATCATTAGTGACTACAATATAGCCAGACTGTGATGTTCTTGTGAAAAACCTATAAGGCGTCCTTTCGATAACAATTTTTTCATCTGCTGAAACTCCTGATAACAGGATCAGGCAATCACATGCAATTTTAGTACTTTCAATTTTTTGTCTGGCTTCCTGAAATGTATTAGAAGAAGTTAATACATCTCTTAATAAAAATGAGACGGGAACTGCAATTTCGGGAGCATCTCCACTCAAAACTGCATTCAGAGTAAGAGAAAACTTACCAGGACTGATACCTGACAAGGTCCCAATAAATCCAGGCCATCCAATGCTTTTAAAAAGAGTTTTTCCCTCGCGCTGAAAGTTAAAAATCCGAGTATGCTTACTTAACAGATTATTTTCAGTATGCCAATCCAGATTTCTACCATGCAACACTGATTGATTGTTACTTATAGCAAATGCTGTGTATCCAAAGTAAAATTTCAGGATATCATAATATAAATTGGCTATCAGAACCTCAGTTGAAGAAAAATTTGAAATAGAAGAAACAAACTCAATTTCTTGCAGATATTCTTCAGAAATAATGGATTTCTTAAAAAGCTCAACATTATCGAAAATAAAATCAGCTCCCTTAAAATCATTTAAATAGCAATGAAGCAGGTCATTTATAGCTTCTTTATAGTCAGTCAAAAAAGTCCAACGCTGATCAGGCTCAAGATCCAGATTGACCGTATGTTCTTGAAATTGATGATTCATAAAAAGCCCCTAATAGAATAACAAAATAGGAAATAAATTTGAATGAAATCTAAAAAAAAAGGCTGTATGAAATCATACAGCCTTTCAAAATAACAGGTACAAATATCTATTTTTCGATCTTCACGTTAACCGCGTTTGGACCTTTTTTTCCTTGACGAACCTCAAATGTTACTTTATCATTCTCACGAACTTGATCAGCTAAGCCACTAACGTGAACGAAGATTTCTTCTCCAGTTCCTTCTGTTTTAATAAACCCAAATCCTTTTGAGTTATTAAAAAATTTTACTACACCTTTTTGCATTATTAAATTGTTAAATAAATTATTGAAACTGATTGTGTTTTTAAAGTGGAATTTTACTTTTAGGACTGTAATTTAATAATACAAAAGTGCTAAAAATACTAATTCGCTTTAATATTTTGGTAAATATAAAAAGATAATTGAGATATTGCTAATTTTAAATTATTAAATTCCTCAAAATTTATTTACCTACCAGTTACTATCTCCACTGTTCTTTTTTAGGGGGGTTTTAGGACGTGCCTTATTAACTACAATTTTTCTTCCCTGAAGGTTAAAATTATTTAATCCATTGATTGCCTTCATTGAATCCCGGTCATTTAACATTTCGATAAATGCCGTTCCCATGGAAACTCCTGAATATTTGTCTTTCATTAGTCTCACTTTTTGTACTTGTCCGAATCTTTGAAAAAGATCTCTGAGTTGCTCTTCGTTCACCTCAACATTGAGGTTTCCCACGTAAATATTCATTTATGAGTAAAATAGATTTAAATAAAAACTTATCCAATCACCGTTAATCTGTTCAACACCAAAGTTTGTTTGCGGAATTCAGGTGAGTATTTACCAGACGGTTATAAAATTTCAACTCCTAAAAATTGTAAAGGTTTAAAACACCAGCTGGTATAATTATTAACCCTTAACGGATTTTTACAAGGAAAGATTACTCCCATCCAGTAATTTTTTTCAAAAAGGGTATAATTTGTTGTGACATACTTTCATGAGTATGTAAGCTGGGATGCCAATCTTCACCAAAAGGAGGTGTTTGTGGTACCAAAGCAAAAGAATAGATGTTTTTGTCACCAGCCTCTTTAACTGAATTAACCACTGATTCTACGTACCTCTTCGATTTAGTGTATAAGAATGTATTGGGTGGAAATAAATCATTCAAGCCATTTGAGGGAACACAAACAATTTTTGCTGCAGGATATAATTCACGTACTTTTTTCACAAACCATATATATTGATTCACAAATCTGGAAGAATCCAGTTTAGATTTACCCGAAAATTCCTGAAAGAAATCATTTGTACCTAAGTGAACAACTACCAAATCAGGAATATAACTGTTAAAATTCCATTTAGGAAATTTCTCATCAGGAAAAATTCTTTCATAAATCTGAGGTAAGGTTCTAATGGTATCTCCTTGAAAGTTTCTATACATACCTTTTCCTGAATAAGCTGTACACATGTATTGAGCATTAAGCTTTCGTGATACCAGATTTCCCCAGGCCAAATAATTATCTTCATTCGCACTACTGAATCCAGTATTAGGATTTCCCTCCGGAGGTGCAGGAATTACCAATGAATTCCCATATCCACAAGTATAAGAGTCACCGATGAATTCAATTTTTCTTACAGGCTTATTTCCTGGCTTTAGCAATTTGCCATTTTTACCAAGTACAAACCCTGTAAACTCTGATTTACCTACGAAACTTTCAGTTCTTTTAAATATGGAAATCTCATGAATTGTATCTTTTAAATTAGCTCCGACCTGATAAACATTTGTCCCTGGTTTACATTTCACAATTTCAACAATCCTGCCATCTACCAAAACAGTATAATAATTAGCTGATTTATCTTCATTTCCTCCAAAATCATTGAGCTCAAAACCAATGGAATTACCTATAAATCTTGCAGAAACTGTAACTCCAGGAAAGGTAAAACCAGGTTTTTTCTTATCTGAAAAATCAATTCTACCTGAATATTGAATGTAAGGATGATCTGCCCCCACTTTTATTACAGAACTATCTGCAGAAACCAACATATAAAAAGAAGCTTCATTAACCTTTACTCCACCAAACCTTGTACCGAATAAAAACCTTTTTCCCCAATAAACATCATTGATAGAAGAAATAATAACGCCTTGTGAATGAGATGCATGAATGAACTTTTCTTCACCCAGGTAGATTCCTGCATGAGTGATAAAATTCCTTGAATTGTAAGAATTGTAGAAAAAAACCAGATCCCCCTTTTCAAGACTATCTTTAAATGGGACTATATCACCATATCTTGCCTGTTCGTGTGAGGAATGAGGAAGCAAAATCCCGAACTTCTGATGGGTTACACGAACTAAACCTGAACAGTCTATACCTTTCCTGCTTGTTCCTCCCATTCTATGCGGGGTTCCTAAGAAACTGTCTGCTTCTTTTATCAATTCCTCAACGGAATAGTTTTCAGTGGAAACCTGTTTCTCAGCACCTCCCTTAAAAAAAGTTTTAAGTCCATTTCGAATCCCTGGATTATCAAAACTATTTATTAACTTCTCTACTTTTCCGCCATCCAAAAATGAAAATGAACAGCAAATGCAGAGTATTATTATTAAAAAAAGAGGACGTTTTTCAAACAGGAAAGAGAAATTCATTCAGTAATTTTTCTCGATAGATTGTTATAGTTTTTCAAAGATAAAGACAACTTTCCTATATTTATGAACACTTTAACGTTGGAAGGGCTTTTTTTTTATAAAAAATCAAATAACCGACACACTTTAAACTAATTACAATTAATCAATATTTTATAAAATGAAAAAAAGCCTTAAAATCGATTCGGTAGATATCATTCAGCTTATACCCTCAATGGGTGGTTGTATTGCTTCAGATAAAATCACAGTGGAGGGACTACCGGTTGGATTTATGTATCGTGAAGAGCCTGAAGAAGGTTGGGACAGTGGCTGGAGATTCCTGTCAGGTACTGAGACAGAAGAATATATCGATGATTCAGAGAACTCAGGTATTTATGATGTGAACACCATTGCAAACTATGATCGTGCGATCATTCCCCATTTGAATCTTCCTAACGGAACAGAACTGGAAAGAATAGAAGGGACTGATAATTTTCAGCCACTACCGCCCGATGAAGACTAAAATTCAGCAACAGTGTGAGCAAGAGCAACAAAGTTTTCCTCAAAAGACTTGCTGTTGCTCAAACTGTTGCTCCTTTCCTCTATCTATCCTGCGAAACAAGCAAAACTGTTTTTTTTATTGACTATTAACCCTAAATTGACCACCTCCTGAAAGCAAAAGGACTTTAATTCCCCATAAAAGACATGCTTTTAGCTACTTTTATGCCTACTGGCAACTCTCCACTTTTATGGTTGTATTATTTATCCACTTTTCAGAAAATTCCCTGCTCAGGATTTCCTTCAGCCTGTTTATTTCCAGTATATTTGAGGCTTTTTCAAAAAATTAAAAATGAAATTTTCAATCATTGAGATCTTCTTTGCTGTTTGATACTCTTGATTGAAATGTAACAAGTAAATAAACATGGCAAATCATATTTACGGAATTGACTTTGGTACCAGTAATTCAGTTTTAGCAATAGCTAATAAGGAAACTAAAGAAATAAAGCATGTAATAAGTGAACAATCCGTAATACATTTTACAGAGTCATCTCAGATTTCAATAGGGAAAAAAGCTGTTGAACATTATATCCAAAATAACCTTAAAGGGCGTCTTCTTAAATCTATAAAAACTCTGCTCCCTCAGGCTTCATTTACTTTCACATATATATATGGTAAAAAATATACTGCTGACGATCTTGTTTGCCTCCTTTTGAAGTCATTAAAAAAGGAAGCGGATGAATATCTGGGAGAAGATGTAACAGAAGTTATCATGGGAAGGCCTGTGGTATTTTCAGAGGATCCGGAAAAAGATCAGCTGGCAGAGAAACGGCTGCTTGCAGCAGCTAAAAAAGCAGGGTTCGAACATATATGGTTCCAGTATGAACCAATAGGAGCAGGATTTTTATATGAACAAAGTATTGAAAAACCTGAAGTAGTCCTTATTGGTGACTTCGGTGGAGGTACTTCAGACTTTACACTTATGCGCCTCGATCGCAATAATCTTAATCTTGCTGACAGAAAATCACAAATCATTAATACCGGCGGTATACACATTGGTGGTGATGATTTTGATGCGTTAATTATGTGGCATAAAATGGTCTCTTACTTTGGATATGGACTTAAATATGAATCCTTCGGAAAAATGCTGGACTTGCCGGTACATATCTATAGGAGCCTTTGCGAGTGGGAACAAATGGCATTCCTGAAAGAAGGTAAGCTAAGAAAATCTCTGGATAGCTATTACCTCTATACACAAAGAAACCCTGCTATACAAAGGCTGATGACTTTTATCGATCAGAACCTTGGATTCTCTTTGTTTCGCAAAATTGAAAAAGCTAAAATAGAACTATCTGAAAAATCATTTGCCGACATTCACTTCAGCGAAGCCGGTATTGAAATACAGGAACACCTTGAACTGAACGAATTCAATGAATTCGCCATGAAAGAGGTAATCAAAATCGAAGCATTCCTCACTGAATTTATTGAGAAGTCAGGTATACCACATAAAGAAATCAATAACATATTCTTAACAGGTGGAACTTCATCTCTTCAGGCTGTAAGAAACATCTTTTCCAATAAATTTTCAGATGATAAAATACACCGAGGAGACAACTTCAACAGTGTGGCGCAAGGACTGGCACTAAGTTATTTTTATAGAAATTAAAATGGACCTCCTCAGCAATCAAAACCTGGAAAGCTCACCTGTAGTTGCCAACAACAGAATGAACAGAGAGCGCAATGCAGTAGGCATAAACAGTTATGAGAAAGACATTTACCTATCACCTGTTGAGTTCATTAGCAAAAGCTTTAAAATCCAGAACACGTTTGCATGGCTTGACATCTGCTGTGGAAGAGGCAAAGCACTCATTCAGACAGCAAAGCATGTATCGAAACATTTCCCTTTAAAACAGATAGCTTTTACAGGAATAGATCTGATCGATATGTTTGATCCGATTCCGGACCAATGTAATTCTGTATCCCTGCATGCTCAGTCTTTTTTCAACTTTGACACAGAGCAAAAGTATGATCTTATCACTTGTGTCCATGGACTGCACTACATGGGTGATAAACTGGAAGCCATACGTAAAGCCTGTTCAATCTTAAATAGTGAAGGTTTGTTTATAGCCAACTTTGATACCAGGTGTATTAAGAGCAATGAAACTGGAAATTTTCAACAACAGCTTTCTGCCTGGTTTAAATCCAATAACATAGAATATTCTTCAAGGAAACACTTGATAAAGTTTAAAGGCACCGGAACATTTACTGTCCCATTTCAATTTGCCGGGGCCGATGACAAAGCAGGCCCCAATTATACAGGACAGGAAGCTGTGGACTCGTATTACAAATAAAAATAAAATGATTAAAAACTTTAATCTGTATTTTAAAAAATTAAACTGTCATTGTAAACCGCACTTTATCTTTACTCTGCCCTCCTATTCTCTTGTAAAACTTAATTGCCCTTTCATTAAATACAGGTGTCTGCCATTGTACATTGCAGCAACCTTTTACTTTAGCAATTTCTTTTATATGTAAAAGCATTGCCTCTCCTATTCCGAATCCACGGTAACATTCATCCAGAAAAAGGCAATCCAAATGCAAAAAGGTAGCAGCGCTCCAGGTTGAATAATCAAAGGTATAGCTGGCATAACCGACAACATTTTCATCTATCTCTACAAACAGACAATACAACGATGGCTTTTCCGCAAACAAAGCAGCTTTCAACAGTATTTCTTTATCTTGTGGATCAAAATCTGCTTTCTCATACGCAGCATGCTTTGCACATAAATCTATAAGCACAGGTAAATCTCGTTCTTCACAAGTTCTTATTCTATATTCCATACGACATGCAACTCCGTTTTCAGAAAATCTATGAAATGGGTAAAATAATCAGGTTGTTTTTTATCACTTAACACAGCGATGTAATGCTTTCTTTTCAATCCTGTCTTACCAATTTTTATCGCTTTTAAAGTTGAGGTTTTAAGATAAGGCTGAGCTGCCCATTTTGCCATAGACATGACACCCATATCCGCCTTTACCATTTCTACAGAAGCTTCAGTCAATGGAAGTGGCGTAATCTTCTTAGGCTTTACTTTAGCTGGTGCTAGAAAAAACTGATGTACCGAAACGGTTTCCAATGGAAGTGAATGAATGATCAGATGTTCATTGATGAAATCTTCTGCCTGTACATATTTCTTATCAGACCAGGGATGATTCTCTGAAACCAGCATAACCAGCTCGTCCTGAAAGAGCTCAATGTACTTAATATTTTCATCTTTAACAGGATCGCTGGTAATGGCAATGTCCAGTTCATTTGCGAGAAGTTTTTGTAATGGATAATGGGTGGCCTCCATTACAATCTTCAGGTCAACATTGGGATACAATAATTGAAATTGCTTCATTACAGAAGGCAGCCAGTGGTATCCGGAATAACATTCTGTACTGATTCTTATTTCTCCGATTTCTCCAAAAACCATTTGTTTGATGGAGTATTGAGTATCCGAAAGCTTATCAAGAATCTCGTTGGCTGCCTCATAAAGTTTTTCACCGGCTTTGGTCAGAACAAGCTTTTTATTTACCCTTAAAAATATCTTTGTTCCAAGTTGATATTCTGCCTCTTTAAGTTGATGACTCAAGGCGGACTGAGTCAGATGTAATTTAAAAATGGCTTTGGAAATACTGCCTTCTTCTACAATAGCTTTAACAAGTTTCAAATGTCGGATTTCCATCAGTGTAATATTAGGTCTACAAATTACGGAAAAAATCAATTGATGAATCCATGAAAATAATTGATCAGACAGATGAATTCTTTTCGTTTTTAACAGATCATTCAACTAGATAGCTTTGCTTTATACTTTTAAACAGCAAAACTATGAACGAACAGATTAAACACTATGCAAACAAGCTGCAATTTGAAATGGACCCTTCAGATTTGTTTGATGCTTTAAATAAGGGTGAAAAGATCATTGTAATTGATGCGAGAAAACCTATGGCCTTTGAGACAGAACATATACCCGGGGCTATTAATATTCCTCATCGCAAAATGAATGAAGAACAAACACTAAAGCTTGATAAAAACATCTTATATGTCACCTATTGTGATAGTATAGGTTGTAATGCTTCTACCAAAGGAGCGCTCAATATGGCAAAGCTTGGATTCAATGTAAAAGAATTAATAGGAGGTCTTGAATGGTGGAAAAAAGATGGCTATGCAACTAAAGGAACACAAAGTGAACCGAACGGATCAAAGGCAGAATGTTCCTGCTGATTACCGCCTCCCTTATGGCTACAAAAACCACTAAACATCAAACACTTATATAACTTTGTAATCTTTTGGAATATTCTGATTGTTATATTTATAAAACAGTTCGGATATGGGATATATCAAAACCAAAACCTCTGAAAAAGGTCAGCCGATAGAGCTATTTTACCAGGACTTGGGAGAAGGGAAACCAGTTGTACTGATTCATGGGTGGCCTTTAAGCCAGGAGATGTGGGAATACCAGGTAAATGCCCTGGTTGAAAACGGATTAAGAGTAATCACTTACGACAGACGAGGATTTGGTCAGTCTTCCAAACCTTTGAATGGCTATGATTACGATACATTTACGGATGACTTAAAGGCAGTTTTAGAAACCCTGAATCTTGAAGATGTAACACTTGTGGGATTTTCCATGGGCGGTGGAGAAGTAGTAAGATATTTCAGCAGATACGGCGGATCCAGAGTTTCTCAGGCAGTGTTGCTGGGTGCTGTTACACCATATCTGCTTAAAACAAAGGATAATCCTGATGGAGCCCATAAAGAGATTTTTACAAATGCAATCAATGTTATTAAGGAAGACAGGATTGGATTTATAGATATGTTTGGGCAGCAGTTTTTTGGAGTTACCAAAGATCACAGGCCTTTGAGCGATCCATTACTTGATTATTACAGAACACTGGCATCCTTTGCAGGACCGATACCTACACAAAAAGCTGTGAGTGCATATTCAGAAACAGACTTCAGAAAAGATTTAAAGGCTGTACATGTGCCGACGTTGATCATTCATGGTGACGCGGACACAATCGTGCCAATCGAAATCAGCAGTGATAAAACAGCTCAAATGATTCCGGATAATTACTATAAAATTTATCACGGTGCTCCGCACGGATTCTTTTATACGCACAAGGAAAAATTAAATGAAGACCTGCTTGAGTTTATATTACATCATGATCATTTTGAGCCTGTGACTGTAAAATCAGGCCGAAGATAAAACCAATTTGTATAGAACCAGAATACAATAAAAAAGCCTCCCCGACTTTTGGGGAGGCTTTTTTTTTGCATTTGGTGTAGTTTTTAACTAAAACTAAACAGCAGCTGCAGCTTTCTCTTTTACAGGAGACTCAGCACCAAGGCTGATCTGCTTCATGCTTGTCATAGCTTCCCTAAGCTCAGCACCCACAATTTCGATAGGATGGAAACGGATGATTTCGTTTACAGCAAGAAGTGTTTTGTTGTCAACACCACCTGATTTTCCTTCGTTGTAGTTTTTACCAATTACATCAGTATCAATTTTCTTCATGAAGTCAGCAAGTAATGGCTTACATGCATGATCAAACAGATAGCAACCATACTCAGCAGTATCAGAGATCACTCTGTTCATTTCGAAAAGTTTCTTACGAGCGATGGTATTTGCGATAAGTGGAGTTTCGTGTAGAGATTCATAGTATGCAGACTCTTCTTTGATACCTGATTCTGTCATTGTTTCGAATGCAAGTTCAACACCAGCTCTTACGAAAGCAACCATTAACAGACCATTATCATAGAACTCTTGCTCAGATATTTTCATTGAACCCGGAGCTGTTTTCTCAAATGCAGTCTCTCCTGTTGCAGCTCTCCATGTCAATAGATTTTTGTCGTTTTCAGCCCAGTCTTTCATCATGGTAGAAGAAAACTCTCCGCTCATAATATCGTCCTGATGTTTCTGGAATAAAGGTCTCATGATGTCTTTCAATTCCTCAGAAAGCTCGAATGCTTTAATTTTAGCAGGATTAGAAAGTCTGTCCATCATGAGAGTGATACCGCCATGTTTCAATGACTCAGTGATCACTTCCCAACCATACTGGATAAATTTAGCAGCATATCCTGGATCAATACCTTTTTCAACCATTTTGTTGAAGCCAAGGATTGAACCTGTCTGAAGAAGACCGCAAAGGATAGTTTGCTCGCCCATTAGGTCAGATTTTACTTCAGCTACGAAAGAAGACTGAAGAACACCTGCTCTGTCTCCACCTGTTGCTACTGCATAAGCTTTAGCATAATCCCATCCTTTTCCCTCCGGATCGTTCTCAGGGTGTACCGCGATAAGAGTAGGAACACCGAAACCTCTTTTATACTCTTCTCTTACTTCAGATCCTGGAGATTTAGGAGCCACCATGATTACAGTGATATCTTTTCTGATCTGCATTCCTTCTTCAACGATGTTGAAACCATGAGAATAAGAAAGTGTAGATCCTTTTTTCATCAATGGCATAACAGCTGTAACTACAGAAGTGTGTTGCTTATCTGGAGTAAGGTTGATAACAAGGTCAGCAGAAGGAATTAACTCTTCGTAAGTACCAACTTTAAATCCATTGTCAGAAGCATTTTTCCATGACTGTCTTTTCTGATCAATAGCATCTTTTCTCAGAGCATAAGCAATATCAAGACCTGAATCTCTCATGTTCAGACCCTGGTTCAAACCTTGAGCACCGCAACCTACGATTACGATTTTTTTACCTTTCAAAGCTTTTACGCCATCAGTGAATTCAGAACTGTCCATGAATTCGCAAACGCCCAATTGATTTAGTTTTTCTCTGAGCGGAAGTGTATTGAAATAATTAGCCATTTTGTTTTATTAAATATTTAAGGTTCAATATTTTTCGAGTCAAAGCCAGGATTACAGACTTTTGATCGTTACAAAGATCGCAAATCTTATGGAAAACAGATGTTAATTTTCCTCAAAGTTTAGGTACTTTTTATGGATGTGCAAAAGAAATACACTTTTATCGGGGGTGCTTAATGAATATTTCAGCGGGAAAAGATCTTTCTCCGATTAAAGTTAACTAAATATTCTGAAAAAAGCTCCTATCAAAACAAATCCCATCAATTCTAACTAATTATCAATACATTAAACCCAAAAACTAAAAAACTAAGTGAGATTTTTATTATAAGAAGATTTTCCCTTTTGAGAAAAACAATGAGACTCAAGAAGAAAACTGTGGTTAGTAATTTTTTATGGAATTCCTTTTAAAAGGCTCGTCAATGCATACATCCCATATAGATCTGAGCTGGAAATACTTTAGCAGATGGATAATCAACTTTTATAATATTAGCGAGACTGTCTGCACTCTTCTTGTTCGGATACATCATGGCAAACACAAACATCTTTGTGGTATCCGTCCTATGCTTCTCTAACTGCGCTTCATTCTTTGAAATAGAAGTATCTGTATATGCATAGCTCATTTCTATACTGACAAGATTATCTCCAATTCTTCTGAAAAAATACTCACCAGCCCATATTTCATCCTCATCGTCATCCGGCAATACGATTCCCTTCTGCGGATTATAATACCTGCCCATCGTATCGAATTTAAAACTAAGCCTCTCAGCAGTTTGCAATGCAATGCTCCTTAAACTATCATAACTATAGCCTTCTGCCACGGAGACGATATAATTTAACTCTAAATCACTTGATTCATCACTCGCTTCTATATCCTCAACATTCGTATTCAGTTGAGCTTCTGCAATGGAGGTATCTTGGATTAGAACTTCTGTAGATTTATTCTCTTCAGATATACAACTGAGAAGAGTTATTAAAGCTACTATAAAGATTAGGGTTGTCAGCTTCACATGTTACTTATTATTGTATTTCAGATTCCATTAATCACCTCACTTTTTCACATCTCTTCTTAATCACCTCCAATATCATCTCGTTAAAGTCATTCAGTATATAATCCGCCCACCATTTACTATAGAAGTTCAGATTGGTTGTTATTCTATATGTGCAGGTTAAGATCACCCTGTTTCGATCTTTACTTAGAGGCTCAATTTTATAACTTCCATTCACTACATCAAAATATTCTCCTCCAATCATCACATGTTCATCCAGAGTTATCGGAGGTATTGAATTCGGATCTACGATAATATCATAAGAGAAGCCTTCCTCCTTCTTCCAGGTCTTTATATGCTCCTGAAACTTTATCCCTTTTGCCCAGGATATACTTCTTATACCACCCACTTCTTCTTTATCAAGTCGTCCATCCAATGGTTTAGGAATACCAATTAAATGAATGAAATGTGTCTCAATTTCTTCATCATTAATATTTCTCACATTCTTAATATTATCCCACACCACTGATCTTGGCGCATTCACTTCGAGCTCAGTATTGACAGTATAAAACTGATCCGTTACCTGAATATTAGATTCTAGTAAAATCACTAAAAAGGGCAAAATAAGGCAGGAATACAAGGGAGTATTATCATCCCTGTCCTTTAATTTAATAAGCCGGAAAATAAATCCTCCTATTGAGCCCAGAATCAGAAAAGGTCCGATAATGATTATAAGACAAATCATTCCTTCAAACCCGGATATTAAAGACAACAAAGAAAAAGTTATGGCTATTCCCCATGGTAAAAGCAAATATGTTTTATAAGCTTTCAGTTGTTCCTTAGTTGAAAATAATACAGGAATGGCTCCGAATATTATAGGTAAAACAAAGATATATCCGACAGACACGCTTTTTCTCACCGACATTACAAACAGCATAACTAAAACAGCATAGGCTACTCCCGCCGTCAGTCCTATGAGTAAGGTTCTTATTCTTGAGGGTTTCATTCTAAATATTGTATTTATTTTGAAGTGAATACCATTCCATCACCTCTCTTTTAAATCCTTCATAATCTCCAGCCTCCAGGACTTTAACCTGATTGGTCGGTTCTATTCCGCATGCTCTGGTTGTGATCACCGGTATACCTTTAGATATTGCCTTTAATATCAATCTTGGCTGATGCTCTACATATGCAGGATAGACCACTAATCCGATTTCTTTGAAGTTACCATTGAATCTTTCAGTAACTATACCTTTCCAGAAGTCATCCTGTTCTGCTGCTCTTCCCGCTATAACAATCGAGAGATTCAACTCCATGGCAAGCTTCTTTACCTCATAAGCTCCTTTCCTTCCAAGAGATGATGGAAAAAGTATTTTTGTTCCTATACTTTCTGCAGGTCTAATATCCGGCAATGACCAGTCAAGCTGTATCGCTTTGTTTCTGAAGATATCAGCAATATTATGATGAGGCGTAATTATTTTATGAGACATGGTAAGAGCTCTGTTCTCCAAATCTATTATTGGCTGTGAAGCTCTGTAATCCTTTAATGTCCTGCTCTCCGGATATCTGTTGAATGCATGATCAAGTCTTTCATGGAGTTTTTCCATTGGCAACCTTGTCATTAATACATCATAGGCTCTACCACCCAAAGCTCCTGTTGTAAATAAAAAAGGTAATAGGTTCTGAGATACAACGATATGAGCCGATTCCACAGGGATCATTTGTGCTGCTCTCTCCGCTATCTTTCTATCCGCATTTAGCGTAATTTCAAAAATATTCTTTCCGGTTTTTGAAGCTATTCTCTGCTTTAAAGCTCTTAGTACTCCTGGTATCAGAGTTGAACGTACATGTTTATGATTTTTCAATGACCATGAATAACGTTCAGCATTCAACAATTTAATTCCGGCTAAAGGGAGTATATAAAAATCATTTTGAGTTGCAATGGAATTTATATAAGCATCATATTCCGGCCATTTTTCGTCAAGAATAAATGTAGTGATATTGCCTGAGCGCTTTATCGTTGGCTTGCCAGGATGCTTAAAACAGCTGGTATTTCCGCAGGAGTAGCAATCATTCAATTTATTGTAATCCCTGATGTTTTCAGAAGTCTGAGCAGATAAGTTTTTCTGTGTGCTTTTAAATCTTACTATTAACTTCTCGGAAGTTAACTCTACTTCAATTCTGAAATCATAATCCGACCTGAATCTCAGATCTACATAATTCCATTTTACCGTAGCATCTCTGTCCTGCTCTGCCAGAGAGCCTTTTATAACTCTTGTATGTCTGTGTCTCTCAACTATTTCAAAATTCGCTTTAAGAGCTGCATCATACAAGGCATTTGACATCTGACAAAGACCACCGGCAATCGTCGGGACAATACATCCTTCTCTGACCTCTCTTCCAACGACATAACCTTTACCAAAGTTAGGGTTACCGATATGCTTCCAGAAGCTGAATACTTCATTTGCTTTTACTTCAATGCCATTGAGCTTCCTTGCTGCAATTCTTATATTTTCAATCTTTCCTGCAGTCAGAATCCAGTTATCGTCATTATCATAAGGATTCCAGAGATCGCTCTCAGACAGCGCGATTACCGGAAGCGCTACAAGTTTCTGAGCATCTTTATAAACTTTGAGGTTTGAGAATAGATTTTCTGTCAAACGTTTAGCTGTCAGCAAAGCAGATTTCACCCTGAACTTTGTATCCTGAATAAAGCTGTGCTTCTCTGTGAGTATTTGTCTGGTTGTATTCAATGCAACTTATTTAAACTTAAAAACAAAACCTGTTGTCGCAAGACATAAAAGTAAAAACGGACCTAAAAGTACAATGCCTCCGGACAAACTATCGCCCGCTATCCCAATTGCAAAAGATAGCCATGCTCCGGACATAATGATCTGAGCCAGCTCTAACAATGGCATTCGCTTTTGCTTTTTGTTTATTATATAAAAAGAGAAAAGCTGAAACAGTGCAGAAAATATAAGTATGGGACCAAAGAATATCAACAAAGCTCCTGCATTACAAGAGCCTCCCATCTGAGTACTGAGCGCTATTATTGAAAAAAAGCTATAGATGACAACTATCGCAAAAACAGTGTAGTAAAGTTTGGAATGTTTGGTATTCATTAATTAAAACTTTCTTATCAAAATTCTGGAGGTCTATATTATGAAACTTACTTCGTTTAATATAATCATAATACCTGCCACCTCCTAGTTCCTACTCCATACTGCATTTACAAATATGAAGTTTTTACTTTTTCCGCTTTAATTTAGTTTCTTCCATTCCATTTCCTATCATTTTATTTTACAGCCTCTTATGTCCTATCTCCAAATCCTCAAAGCAGACCAAAATCCTCTTCGTCAATCCCCAAAACTATTTCACCGAATTGCGCTAACTTTTTTAGCAATTGACCGTTTTTTTAATAATATTTGACAATAAAATTAGTAAAAATGTATTTAAACTGTCATAGCTTCTATTCGATGAGGTACGGGACGCTTTCCGTAAAAGAGCTGGTGGAAGAAGCCTGTGAAAAACGTGCTGATGTTCTTGCACTTACCGACATCAATAATACCTCCGCCACTTTTGAATTTGTCAGAACCTGTCAGGAAAAAGGAATTAAACCGATTGTCGGAATCGAATTCCGAAATGGAGATGAACTGCTTTTCATTGGAATAGCGAAAAACAACGAAGGTTTTAGAGAACTTAACAAGCTGCTTTCCATTCACAACATGCGCAAAAAGGCATTACCCGCCCATGCCCCTGAAATGAATGACGCCTATATTATATACCCTCTGGGCAAAAAAGAACCTGAAGCTCTGAGAGATAACGAATGGCTTGGAATCCGCATTCCGGAACTCAGCCGTATTCCCTTCTCTGACCTGAACAAGCAACAGCATAAAATGGTGATGCTCCATCCTGTTACTTTCAAAAGCAAGCAAGGATACAATCTGCACAGACTGCTCAGGGCCGTCAGCAAAAACACGCTATTGAGCAAGCTTACGATGGAAGAACAGGCCATGCAGGATGAGATCATGCTGCATGCTGATCAACTGTTTGGGGCTTATGGCCGCTTCCAGAAAATCATCAAAAATACGATGGATCTGGCGGACTCCTGCTCTATTTATTTTGATGGTGAAAATAAAAGCCGTAAAACCTTCACTGGCAACCTTTATGACGACAAACTCCTGCTCGAGAAACTAGCTCTGGATGGTCTCAAACACCGCTATCGAAGGAATAATAAAGCTGCTCAGGAACGTGTAAAGAAAGAACTGGAGGTTATTGACCGTCTGGGCTTTAATGCTTACTTCCTGATCACCTGGGACATCCTGCGTTATGCCAAGAACAGAAACTTCAGCTTCGTGGGTCGTGGCAGCGGGGCCAATAGTATCATCGCTTATTGTCTGGGCATCACGGAAGTAGATCCTATTGAACTTGATCTTTATTTCGAGCGCTTCCTCAACCCTCACCGTACCTCTCCGCCCGACTTTGATATCGACTTCTCCTGGAGAGATCGCGATGATGTTACGGACTATGTATTCAAAAGGTATGGTAATGAGCATACTGCATTACTTGCAACTTACAGTACTTTCCGGGGCAAATCCATTATAAGAGAACTCGGCAAAGTTTTCGGATTGCCCAAACCTGAGATAGATAACATTCTCACCCTGCACGATCCTTCCAAACTGAAAGATAAAGATCAGATCGTGAAGACGATGTTTCATTATGGAAAACTCATGGAAGATTTCCCCAATTACCTTTCCATACATGCCGGAGGAATTCTTATTTCAGAAAAGGAAATCAATTATTATACAGCTACAGATCTTCCACCCAAGAACTTCCCTATTACACACTTCGATATGTGGGCAGCAGAAGATATGGGACTACATAAATATGACATCCTCAGTCAGCGTGGATTGGGCCATATTAAAGATGCCATTTCTCTTGTAAAGCAAAACACGGGACAGACAGTTGATATCAATTTTGAAAAGATCAAGGAAGATCCTCAGGTAAGAGATAATATAAAGACAGGTAATACAATAGGTTGCTTCTACATAGAATCTCCCGCTATGAGAATGCTGCTTAAAAAGCTTCGCTGTCAGGATTATAAAACGCTGGTTGCTGCTTCTTCCATCATTCGCCCCGGCGTGGCACAATCAGGTATGATGAATGAATATATCAAACGCTTTCATCAGCCGGAGGCTATTCAATACCTGCATCCTCTTATGGAAGAGATGCTGAAGGAAACTTTCGGCGTGATGGTATATCAGGAAGATGTGATCAAAGTGGCGCACTACATTGCCGGCCTTGACCTCGGAGAAGCCGATCTGCTCAGAAGGGCTATGTCGGGCAAATACAAGGGCAAGGAAGAGATGGATAAAGTAAAGCGCAACTTTATCAACTCCTGCAGAAAACAAGGTCACCCTGATGATTTCTCCAACGAGCTCTGGAGACAAATACAGAGCTTTTCCGGCTATAGCTTCTGCAAAGCCCACTCTGCAAGCTTTGCTGTGGAAAGCTATGAAAGCCTTTACCTTAAAACATATTACCCGAAGGAATTCATGACTGCGGTAATCAACAACTTCGGGGGATTTTATTCTACTGAGTTCTATTTCCACGAAGCCCGCATGTCGGGTGCGGAGACTGAGCCTCCTTGTGTAAACAACAGCGACTATTATACAACCATTTCAGGAAATAAGATCTATACAGGGTTTATTCATCTTCGGGATTTTGAGCAAAAGATCGGTGAAGCTATTCCGCTTGAACGGGAGACAAACGGTCCTTACAGAGATCTCTATGATTTTATAAAACGCATTCCTCTGTCTCTGGAACAACTCAATATTCTGATTCGTATAGGATCGTTTCGTTTTACAGGTAAAACGAAAAAAGTCCTGCTTATGGATGCTGCATTGCATTTCAGCAAGAGCAAAAGCAAAGTCCCCGGCCCCGAACTGTTTCAGCTTGAACGGAAAGAACTCGTGCTTCCTCCCCTGAGCAGCTTCAGCTATGAAGATGCTTTTGATCAGTTTGAGATACTGGGCTTTCCATTGTGCATGCCATTTGATCTTTTGCCTCAAAGTTATACAGGAGATATTTCCGCAGATGAAATGCTGCAGCATACCGGCAAGCAAGTATCGATGCTAGGCTATTTTATTGCAACCAAAGACTTGTATACTGTCAGAAATGAGCTGATGTCTTTTATGCACTTTATAGACAAGAAAGGCAAAAGCCTTGACACCATACATTTCCCTCCTTCCCTGCAAAGATATCCGCTCAAAGGGCAAGGCTTCTACATGCTGAAAGGCAAGGTAACAGTGGAGTTCGGCTATCCGAGCCTTGAAGTAAATTATATGCAAAAACTACCCATGGTAAAAAAGGAGGTAATACGTGAACATCAATGATCCTAACAGAACCATCGTACACATGGACCTGGATTCCTTCTTTGTCTCAGTGGAGTGCAAGGAAAATAAAGAACTTAAAGGAAAGCCTGTCATCATAGGCGGTTCGGGGGACCGGGGCGTTGTAGCTTCATGTTCTTATGAAGCAAGAAAATTCGGTGTACACTCTGCGATGAGCAGTAAGATGGCCAGAAGGCTTTGTCCTCAGGCTATATGGATACGCGGAGACATGGAAAAGTATAGCAGATACTCCAATGAGATTACAGAAATCATTGCAGAAAGTGCTCCTGTTCTTGAGAAAGCCTCTGTAGATGAGTTTTACCTTGATGTATCCGGCATGGACCGCTTCTTCGGCTGCTACAAGTGGACAACAGAACTGAAGCAACGTATCATGAAGCAATCCGGGCTGCCGATTTCTTTTGGTTTGTCTGTTAATAAAACTATTTCCAAAATAGCCACTGGAGAAGGCAAGCCCAACGGGGCTAAAGAAGTACCCTCCGGTACTGAGAAGGGCTTCATCGCTCCTATGCCTGTTTCCAAGATACCCATGGTAGGTGAAAAAACAACGCAATACCTCAACAGTCTTGGCATCGTAGATGTGAAAACATTAAGCAATATGCCACTGGAAGTAATGCAGTCTCTTCTGGGAAAGAATGGAATCGTGCTGTGGCAGAGGGCCAATGCCATAGACCATACACCTGTAGAGCCTTACTCCGAACGTAAATCTGTATCTACTGAAACTACATTTGAAGCAGACACGATTGATGTAAAGATGATCCGTTCTATTATTCTTAAAATGGTGGAAGAACTTTGCTTCAGCCTGAGGAAGGAAGGCTGGCTTACTGGCTGCATCACCTTGAAGCTTCGCTATTCCAACTTCGATACCTGTACTAAACAGAAAAGCATCCCTTACACTGCTTCCGACGAAGTGCTGATGCAACATATAAAAGAATTGTTTGACAGCCTCTACAACCGCAGAATGCTGATCAGGCTGGTAGGTGTACGCCTGAGTCATCTGGTACACGGGAATTATCAGATAAGTCTTTTTGAAGATTCAGCAAAGAAAATCAACTTGTATCAGGCAATGGATAAGATCCGGTATAAATTTGGTGAAGATAAGGTGGGACGGGCGGTTTAAATTAGAGAGACGCCATGCATGGCGCCTCTACAAATTGTGATTACAACAAAAACACATAACATAACAAATCAATAACGGAATGATGTGTATAAAAAAATCGCAGGTCCGCACCGTAAAAAAAGAGAGACGCCAGACATGGCGTCTCTACAGTATTTATTCAACTATAAATCTTTGGAAACTTACACCATTCTCTGGAGTCTCAATTTTAATGATATAAAACCCTGGCTGAATAACTGATTTTAAATTAAACTGATTATCGTTGCTTTGTGCTGAATGATATAATTCCTGTCCTTTAAGATCTAAAACAGTAATTGTAGCAGCATTCAGATTTTGTCCATCTTTTACAGACAATCTGAAATTACCGTTATTCGGATTCGGATTGATCTGGAACGAACTTCCTAAAAACTCTTTTTCAGTAGAACCATCTATAGACGTTAAAGCAGTACAAGTGGTATTTGCTGAGAATCCGGAATAATTACTACTACCATCACTATGGAAAAATAAGGTAAGAGAGCCATCTGCTGCAGTAGAGGTTATATCTGCAGGCATAGTGTTGCCAGTTAATTTTTTAATTAAAGAAGCTGCCACATTCGAGTTTCCATTATAAACGCTTAAATAATCGTAACTGCCTTCTGTAGAAAACTCAGTAAACGAAAGCGTAACCTTTTGCCCAGCCTGCTCAGGATAAATAGTCAGTTGATCATCTGAGTTTGCCTGATAACTTCCTAAAAATCCATTATCTGTAATAACCTTATTACAAGTTGTGATGGAGTTAGTTTGCTTGTATTTTAATTTATATATATTAGTTGTATCCAGACAGCTTGCAATCATCTCAAAGCCTTTATTCTGATTATAATCATCACTGACAAATTTTACAATGATACTACCATCTTTAGATGAAGACACATACGATGCCGGGAGGCTAGAAGCATCGATATGATATAACTGGCCTATGACAGCCTTGTTATCCGGATTTATAAATTGTATATAATCATTAAATGCAAAAAGGCCAAAATTTGTTTTTTTCAAAGTTATCTGAACTATTGAATTCGGCTCCCCAGGAAAAATTCTTATTGTACTGTTAATGTTTGGAGAATAATTAGCCGCTTCATCTCCATCATCTAATATTTGTGCGTTACACGTTCTTAACGAATCATTCCTATTTGTCATTAGAACTTTTTCTGCATAGAAGATAAGAGGCTGAAGCTGGCTCCAGACAACTTGTTTCACTATTGTATTATTCAGACTGCCCTGATCTGCGGGAACATTGGTCTCTATTGTAACAGATACATAAAAAGGACTATTAAGATCAAGAGACGTTGGCAATGTTAATGAGTTATCAAATACCATTGGTATTGATACTTTCTTAAATTCTTTGTTATCATAAATTTTCTCTACTAGTGGTGTAGCCAGGTTTGCTTCTGTTGAGGCTAACCTGATCACATATCTGAACGAAGAGAAAGGTGAATCACTTGGGTTAATGATTGCGGTCTTTATGTTTAAAACGCCGCTCTTGTCTGAGGTTCCAAGGCCAACCGACAGCATGGCCAGGTCAGGATTTCTGTTTCCGATAATGACTTCATAGGCTTTAACATTATTCACCTTATCTTCATCTCCAGTCTGGTTGTCAGGGTCTACAGTCATAATAAAATAACATTTACCCGCAGGAAAATTCATTGCAGATGTCACCAGAACATCGTATACAGCTTTCCCGAATGAACCTGTTGTCGGAGTAGTATTTACTGACGAGGAGGCTAAAAAAGCATCTCCATTATCCAGTATTGCATCTTTAGATAAATAGAAATTACATTTAATAGTCATTGAAGGTTGTGTTTCACCCACGTGTGTAAATAAAGAAGCGCCCCAATCCATATCAAATGCCTCACCGGGATAAATGACGTCTGGTATATCAGAGTAAACACTTCCTATATCAAAAGCAAAAGTGGAGTAAAATGAAAGAGAAAGGCAAAGAGCCAGTAGTAGTTTTTTCATGGGACTTAAATGTTTATTCTTGTTGATTTAGGAAACCACCCCAAAAATATTCACGATCAGCCTCTGAAGTCAATAGCCAATATTAGTCATTTTTATCAATTCAACACGTTGCAGATATTGGGATTTACAAATTCTATAAATCTTTAAACCTTTAAAAATGAGAACAATCAGTATTCTTATCAAACAACAACAAATCCTATTATCAGATATAATGTATTATTAACCATTTGCTTAACAAATTTTCAATGAAAGAGGAACTTGAGATAAAGACCACTGCTGGTTCAAGCGTCCTCGCTTGGACCTATTATTTTTAAGCGGACGCTTAAATTCTATAATATGCTTTTACTTATTGTGATATTTCAAGCGGATGCTTGATAATTTTGGGTCCAAGCGGGGACGCTTGAACCAGCGTAGAGGATCAACCTATCAGACGAATAGATAAAATCAAGTATAAGCGGTTTAAAAAAGCTGTATGCCAATTGAGCATTTTGATTATTTGGTAAAATACGATAAATTGGTCAGTGTATATGCTTATGTTATTTTACAAATTTTAGTAATACTAATTCAATGATAAAATCCTTTTTTAAAACTTTTACATGGGAATACACTGAGAATAAATTTTTCAGCATTTTGGGTTTTACCCTTAGCCTATTGGGATATGCTAATATAGATAAAGTAGTATTACCTTCTTTAGGTAACTGGAAATTAATAATTATTCCAATTGCTATATTTATTCCATTTTTTTTAATAAAGCTAATTTTATGGTTTGTATTTTTAAATAGGGTAAAAATTGATTCAAGTAGAGCTGAGCATGATCAGAAACTATACGATATTATACAAGGATGTAAATATAGATTATGGTCTGTAAGCATCGCTGGTAGATCTTTAATAAAATTAGATAGCAATAAGAGTCTTTTTAATAACTTAATTGCCCAAAATGTAGATATAAGAATTTTATCTCTTGATCCTAACAGTCAATTTACAATATATAGAGAGCACTCGGAAGATGATGATGAAACAGGAAGGATAAAACAAAGAATTAAAGATTCATTAACATTTTGGAATGAAATATCCAGAAAGGTCGACAAGAAACTAAAGGGTAATTTTGAATTTAAAGTGCATCAAAATGGTGAATTAAATCAATCAATATTAATTGCGGACAACAAAATTTTCGTTGTACCTTATCTTTATAAGGAACTAGGAGAACACTCTCCTGTTATATACATTGATAAAAACTCACAGCCCAAAATATTTGCTAAATTTGAACAAACATTTAAAAGCCTTTGGTTTGATGGGGTAACTCCTGATAGTTCAATGTTCCATCAAAAAACTAACAAAGCAAAATTTGATTATGGAAAATAATGACATTAAAGCTATAGCTCTTTTAGCTCCTTTTAATTCATCTAATGAGCTATTATTGATCCAAAGAAATAAATCTCCACGAAAAGGATACTATAGCTTTGTCGGAGGTCATGCTCATACTTCTGAAAATTTATATGATGCTGTAAAACGCGAAGTTAAGGAAGAGTTAAAATGCGATATTGAATTCGACACTAATAGAATTATAAGAGTAAAGGGTAAAGATAATGTTAGCACAACTGATGATTTCTTTTTTGATGTCGGAGACTTTAGAATGTCCAATATTAAAGGAATGCATATTGAAACTATTATTCTAAGTCCTGATGAAATTGCCTATAATGATATAGAGCATACTAACTATAATCTTTTTAATGGTAAGCTTTTAGGAAAACCAAAAAATTCAAATGAAGTAAAATCTTTCAGATTTGAAAAGTTATCTAATTGGATTAACCTTATAGAAACAGGAACTATAAAGATTCAACCAATTGATTATTTATTATTAAGATTGTTGGCAAATGAAAGAACAGAATAACGATTGTATTTTTTGTAATATCTATAAGAATCATTTAGAAGATATATTATTTGAAGACTCTAACTCCTTTGTAATTTTTGACAAAAATCCCTTTAACCAAGGACATCTATTAATTATTTCTAAACACCACCTGTTCGACGTTTTTACTTCAGAACAAACATCTCTCGAACTTTTTAAACTCGTCATCAAACTTGCCCAAAAGATAAAAACATATGATAAATGTACAGGAATCAATATTTATCAAAACAACAATCCAAATTCACCTACCCATATAAATCATCTTCACTTTCACCTAGTCCCGACCTTTAAGAGCGATGGATTTAAAGTAAAAACTTTTAGCAAAATGAATCAAGATCAAAATGCACTTGAAAAAAACATAATAGAATTGCTAAATATCAAATTCAATATTCACAAAGAAGGTATTACCCTTGAAGATTTTGTAAAAACTTCATATATGGTAAATGAAAATATTGAAAATATAAAAACATATATGAGTAGAAAATCAAAGGTTTCAATGGAAGAAGTTAATGATTGGCATGAAAGATATTTAAATAAAAAGGACCTCGTTGTTCTAGCCCGAAATAACAAAGGAGAGTTTATTGGATCTTCTCATATTAAGAGATATATTCAAAGTAAATCTCATAGTGGAAAGTTAAGTATTTTGGTAGACCATTGTCATCGTGGAATGGGAGTAGGTGAATCTTTATATAAAAATATAGAAGAAATATGTATTAAAAATAGCTTATTTAGAATTGAAGCGGAACCTTCAGTAAACAATCTTTCAGCGATTACTTTTCTACAAAAAAATGGTTTTAGAATAGAAGGAATTCAACACGCTAAATTAAAGATCGGACAAGACAATTATCAAGATTGTTTCTTAATGGCCAAGATAATATGCAAATAATTGGTTTAGTAGGATTGACTTGTAGCGGGAAGACTACAGCACTTAATTATTTTAAAAGTAACAATTGGATAACCATTGATCTTGGCGATATAATACGAGAAACATATTATACATCTCAATCAAACGAAAATATTTTTGAATGGACAATTAAAACTCACAACCTTTACGGCAATAGCTGGAGTCTTCTTAAAGCAATTGATAGAATTCGAATTCAGGACAATACCAAACTGGTTTTTTCAGGTATTCGATTTGAAGAACAATTAAAAATACTAAGATTAATTGATAAAGATTTTAGTTTAATAAACATTTTAGCAGAAAAAGAAATGCGGTTCCAAAGATTCAAAAACCGTAATAGAGGAGATTCTGGCGTAAGTAGAGATGACTTTGAAATGAAAGACTTTATTGAACTGAATAAATACCACATAAAAAGTATTATACCAAAATGTAACTTGGAAATTTTTAATAATGGAAATCTTAAGGATTTTGAAAAAGAATTATTGGGTAAAATTAAATAATTCGCCCTCTACCTCTCCTCACAAACCTCCTTCACCAAATCCCTCAGCACCTCTACACGTTTAGCAAGATACTCCAGATCTTCTTTTGCAATTGTGTAAGTCTTTTGATAACGTGCATCTATATAAGCTCTCTTGAGAAGCTCAAAGCGTGCTTTGCTTTCAGGACTTGTAAAAGGAAAAACTGTTTTAAATCTTTCATTGATTTGCGCTGCCATCTCTCCTAGCTTTTGTATATCATGGGTCTTGGGTCTGTAGCCTGTAAATACTAAGAGAACAGCAGTATAATATCTTTCAGTAGCCTGATGAAGTAAAAAAGCTGCTTCTTTAAAATCTGCCTTATTAAAAGCAAAGTTAAAATAATCTAAAAAGTTACTTGCACTTCCAAACCACTGCTCAAAATCCTCTTTAGCCTGCTTCTTCAGTTGCTGTTCATTCAACACACCCGGCTCTGCCAACTGGAAGTTCTGAGTATCATAAAGCAAAATACCTTCTTTGAGAATGTCAATAAAGAAATAGCTGTTCTTGCGGATCTCTTTGTTGACGAACTTTATGCCGTGATGTATAAGGCTTACCGGTGTTTGTAACGGAAGCTTCTTTACAGCTTCATCTGTTTTATACCAGCGGTTGCTGCGTCTTGGGCCGAGCTCTACACGAGAGATAACAAGTATATCAAAATCACTTTTGTATTCATAAGTAATGCCATCTTCCACATAGCGGTCTTCCACCCACTCATTGCGTGCATAAGATCCGAAAAGAATGATCATCTCCGGTTCAAATGCTTCTACAATAAGATCTCTTACAGAGGTAAGCTCTCCCTGCTTATGTACAGGAAGAAAGTCTATACTGGTTTTCAAAGATTGATAATAATTTTACGAAATCGAATATATCAAAAAAACATGTACAATGTTCAACAAAAAGGTAGGATTAGATATTTAGCTTACATATCAAAGCAAATGGACCTCATCCCTAACCCTTCTCCTAAAGGAGAAGGGAACAGTCCACGAAAATAATATGTGATTTTAAAACAGATATAGCTACTAACATACGCATTAAAGTCCCTCTCCTTCAGGAGAGGGATTTAGGGTGAGGTGCTTAATTGAAGGTCTTTCCAGGAACAACGGCAACTAACAACAAAAAGATAAAGATCTATATATGACACAATTGCAAGTATTTTTCTTATCTTTATTGCGCCAACAGAACGTGGTAGCAATACCACACTATTTATTTTTATTTAAGACTTTAGTGGTATTGAAATAGTACTACAGCATTAACTTATTGCCTGAGGATCCTGGTATCAGTAATGGCCAGGGGCACGAACTGCGTTCTGTTGGCAATCCTCGGGCAAACCATTTTTATACAAATGCCAGCAGAACCAATCAACCAGGTTATCCCGCAAGGCGGTGATATGCCCAAACGCCGGAAGATCAAGCTTCCGGAGAATTCAAAAATTAACAAAAATATCATTGATGAACTCGACGTCTTTTTAGAGGTCGTACCGGCAAAGAGACTCAGCCAAAGTCTGAGAGACATGTTTCTTTTATGTCTCAGTATGGACCGTGATGTTATGCTCGGATGGCCGTTTGAAAAAATGCCTGAAGATCTTTTCTTCTTGCTGCAATTCTTAGATGCAGCATCAGAAGAGCTTTCCGAAGCTAAAGCTGCATAGCGAATATGAATAGCCGGATGAGAGATTGTCCGGCTTTGTTTTTATATGCAAAAGATGATTTATTTAAAAAATCATCGATGAGTTTAGACCTTTACAAATGAGTTCCAGAATATTTATCTTTACTACTTGCCTAATATTCAAAAACTTACTATACTCGCATCATCAACCAGCAAGATCGCTATCAGAATTTTTAGTCAACTATTCTTGCTGCTTCCTTTTTGCTTTCAATTGAAAGAATAAAAATAATTTTCAACCTAAAAACACATTTTTAAAATGGAAAGAAATGTTAGTGCCGTTGTCACTGCTGAAGATCTTCAGAATGTTATTGGCCATCTGCAAGCAATAGAAAGCTTGTTACCCTTTTTAATTTCTTTAAGCATTGAAGAAAGGCAATCTCTTACCAAGCTCGGACCTAAAAGCGTAGACTTTGTGGGTGATGCAAATGAAACAGTAAAAACCTTCCCTTTTATCATGCCTCCTACATTTGATAAATCAGAATTCGGAAGGGACTCCGATCTTACAAAAATACTTATTACGATTAAGATGGGGGTCGATTCTTTGCAGCAAAAGCTGGATGATACTTTAATGGAAGTAGGCAGCGAAGCCATGACCAGCGCACTTGAAGTATATGCACAGGTGCAACTTCAAAAGGACAGTGTGCCAGGTTTGAGATCTGCTTATGAAAAACTAAAAGCAAGGTTTGTAAGAAGCAAACAGAAAAAAGATAAAGACTCTATAGTCGCAGGTTAATTTTCTGAAACACCAAAACTAAAAGGCTGCCTTTCGTATTGAAGGCAGCCTTTTTTTATTCCTATTGTCCCAGCTCTTTTTCTTAAAATAAGGAGTTTTCAACTATAAAACTTTAAATGAAAACTCCTGAACTTAAGCTTCCGAGCTTTTTGGTCAAATCTCCGAGGTATAAAGCTCGAATGACCGAGCTTTTTGCTTAAAACTCCGAGTTCGAAACTCAAATGTCCGAGCTTGTTGCTCTAAGCTCCGAGGTATAAAGCTCAAATGTCCGAGCTTTTTACTGAAAACTCCGAGCTCTGAAGTCAAATTTCCGAGCCTGAGAGGTCAAACCTCCGAGCTTTTTGCTCAAATCTCCGAGGTTCGAGGTCAAACGACCGAGGTTTTTACTTAAATCCCCGAGCTTCTGAGGTGAAATGACCGAGGTTTTTATTCAAAACTCCGAGGTCTGAGGTCAAATGACCGAGCTTTTTTAGCTCAAATCTCCGAGTTCTGAAGTCAAACCTCTGAGCTTTTAGCTCAAACCTCCGAAGTCCCTCTCAACAAATCAATGTCCTTATAATGAGTACATAAAAGTTCTGATCTATTGAACTATTTGAAGCATCTTTGATAATTAAATAAATTTGATATTTGTAATAAAAAATAAGACACCTATGAAGTATTTACTATCCATTTTATTATTAGTTTTTACTATAAGTTTTTCCAGTGCCCAGAACTTTAATAAAGATTCTTTGACAGGCAGTTGGTCAGTTATACACGTAACCGAATCCAATGACAACTTACCAGATGAAATCAAACCGATGATAGAAAAAATGAAAACGGGATTTATGAATTCTAAATTCAATTTTAAATCTGACAGTACGTTTGCTATTACTTTTCAAAAAGTGACTCCATTTACGAATGACCTTAAGAAAGTCCTGAACAATAAAGAATGGAAATACAATGATAATAAAAAGTTAATTTCCATTGGTTTAAAGTACAACAACTATAATAATATGCGTATGTACGTAAAAAAAACAGAAAGGAAAAGTATTTTTTACATTTAATGACACTCCGCTTATTTTAGAAATGAAAAAAGATTGACCTTCGATAATTTTATGAGAAGAAAATTAATGAGAGTCCAGAATGAGTCTACATCACAAAAAACTTAATGAATGAATAGCAACATAGAAATAACAGCTAATAAAAAATCAATTATACTACAAACTATCATTCTATGTAAAGCATTGCTTATCGCGGGATTATTTGTAATCATTCAAAAAATATCATACGTAACTGGTATTACATTTTTCTCTCTTTCTTTAATATCAATATATTTGATATATTCAAAAACCTTTAATCTCTCAATAACAAATCACTTAGTTAAAGTTTACGGGGCTTTTAGCAAGAAAATTATTATTGAAAATTTTCTTGCTAAGGATATTGTTATAAAAAGCTTTTGGACAAAACAAGAAGTTAAAAAACTAGCCCAAAAGAATGGAACGTCCCGATATGAAGCTAATTATCCTAGGGTAATTTTTCTAATCGGCAATCAAAAATTCGAATTTAGAAATATAACTCATCAAAATTTTGAACATCTAATAGATTACTCTCAGAATAACTTAAGTGAAGCCATTGATATATACATTAAAAGAGAACGCCAAAACGAGAAGAATACAGACGTTAAAAGGGTATTCTTAGTACTTGGGTTATTATTACTTTTCTTTGTTTTACTTACCCTAGAACAAAAATATTTTTTGTAAAGGCACCACGCATGGCGCCTCTAAGAACTTTAACACAGATCTATTATCCGACCATTTAATCATCCGACAGTATCAATAAATTATCCAGATTCATTCTCACATATTCTTCAGGCGAAGATGAGACGAGTGTGTACTGTACTCTCAGAATTTTTCTTGAAGCTTTTCCATCTGTTGCTTTAGTTCCACTGATCTCTCCACTGCTAGTATTCGTAGCACTGGTAGATCTCATATCTGAATATCTTATTGCTATTTGTTTCCAACCTTTAAAATCCAAGGGAAACATATAATTATAATAATTGGTAATATCTCTGTTGTTGCTTTTAAACTCTGAACTTTGCGCAACCAAAAGATTAAAATGTGCATTGGGATTTCCTTCCCCATATACATAAAAGAAAAACCATGTTTTATCCGGTGCAGATTTCGGGGAATCATCATAGGATTGATAAAATTCATCCTTTAAGCTTCTCACCAAACCACAAACAAATCCATCTCTTGTTTCATCCCTTCCTTCCATGAAGATGGAAGCCTTGCCTTGTGCAAAAACCTTTCTGTCAATATCTGCTTTGACTACTTCGTTTCCATCTAACGGTGAAATCCATAGCGGTTGTTGAAACTCAAAAGATTCACAGGGGCTTACTGTAAAGCAATGCCTTTTTACGAAAGATTTTATCTTCTTCAACTGCAAGGTGTCTGATATAAAGACATTGGTACCTGGGAAGGTTAAACCCACAATAACCTTTTCTTCCTGATTGAGATGAACAGTTTTTTCAGAAACAATTTGGGAAAGATTTTTAAGATCATTGGGGCCGCCTGTAATGACTATGCTATCAGAACTATTCCTGATTTTGAATATCCAATCTACCGTCTGGATAGATGGTTCTGATTGTAAAGGAAAATTATTCTGTGCTTTTTCCACCTCACCTGAATCCTGAGGAACTACAAATGTAGTTGTTTCTGCTACTACTACTGCTGTGGATGCCTTACTATAAGTGGATTCAATAAATAATAAGAAAGATGATAAAGCAATTAAAAAACCAGATTTGAAAGTCATTGATTTACTAAAACTTAAATGAAATATTAAAATTATTTTTTGATATAATTCGTTGAATTTTGAGCAGCATAGCATAATTCAATAATCAGAAAGGTCAATAAAAACCGAGCTGGTAACCTCCCTTTGGGTTATTTAATAGTTTAATACTTCAAAAAAAAACATTTATTATAAATGTACATTTTTTTTTACTTTTTGACAAATAAACATTAACCCATCTATTTATTTAAACAAGTATGCTCAGGTTACGTAAAATATGCTGGCATGTTTTGACTTCGAATCTAGCTATATCTAAAAAAATCTTAAGGTTACTTATAGCAGTTTATATATTGAATACTCTCAAAAAGATTTATCTTTTTAAGAGAGTGCAATTATGAATAAACCATTACATTTTACCTTATACAGCAACGAATTTAGGGGAAGTATCAACCCCGGGCAATTCTGGAGAATCCCAAGGCAAACCCCAAACGGATTGATGGAGGACCATTTATGGTATAAGGCTTATTGATGCATTTATAAAAACAGTTGCTTAAAAATTATGTCATTCAAAGATTCCGTTACTTCTTTTTTTTCTTCATACTGTTGTTCAACACGGCCTTGATGTTCATATTTAGGCAATACCTCCTGCCTGATCACCTGTTGAAAGATATTGCTATCTGTAGCTTTCTGGCATTGTGAAAGCTTTATTATGTTATCCATAAAAATGTTTATAATTCTATTTATTAAAGAAAGACACATACGCATGTATGCCTTTTTTAGTTGAAGACAGTTGAAAATATTTTATTTTTTATTTTTTTAAAATATTTCTCACACAAGTTCCAATTCATTCATACATCTAAAACGATATGTTGCTTTGAATAATAGACGCGCTGGCTTTCGAAAACTAAAAGCCTGAAAACGAATATTTTCAGGCTTTCAAACTTAAATCTTAAGCTACTATTTTATTTCTTCCAAAGCCAATCGATGCTTGAGTAGTACAAGCAAACTCCTTTTGATCCTGGTTATAAATCTCACTTACAGTCATGCTTTGAGTTACGATTTTTGAAAAGCCCAAAGAATCTGAAAGCTGCTGTGCCTTATCGACAGTGAGCTTTTGAAATTCATACTTTGCAATAAGTCTACCTTTTCTCATCAGCGCTTTATCTATTTTAGATATATCAGTATTAAAAGAGCATACCACCTGAATATTCAGGCAATCGGACAAAAGTCCATCACACAGATTTAGAAGATTAGAGATAGCACCATTAGATCCGCCCGACCTTTCCATGATAACGTTTTCAGCATCTTCTATAACAAGTACAGATTCTGAATAATATGATAGAAAAGAAAGAAATCCAGGACTTCCTATTTCATATACAAGATCCGGAGGCAAATAGATCATTCTCTTATTTATACTTGAGATCAAGTGCCTTATGTAGTTCGTCTTTCCTGTGCCAGGAAGCCCATGCAACAGAACAATACCTTTATCCTTCGGTTTGTTCAATCTTTCTTTTATAATCTTATCTATTTCTATAAAATCATCATTATAGTTTAACCCAAGATCAAGATTGGTATTCGGTATTTCAAACGAAGAAAGAGAAAGTGTGTCATCTTTACAGATCAGGTTAATCTCTGATTTTATCTCTTCTTTGATAATATAGCTTTTAACAAGCTCTTCCACTTCCCTTCTAAAACCAGAATCTGTTTTATATGAATATAAAACTTCAACAAGTTTAGCACCCGGATAACATCCCCAGTTTGAATTGAAAAAGATCATACAATGATTTCCAATATCAAACAATACATAACTGTGCCATACCTTATTCTTTTCCTGATCAAACGACTGCGACTTGATAATTCTATCTTCTGAAAGTGCATACTTTTCAATAAGGCAATTGTATAATTTATTTTTGTCAACATTCTTTATTCCCATTCTGCTAGGAATAGCATTAAAGGTTAAATAATAATATATGTAAGGCTGAATAAAAGCAGCCTTATCATACATATCGATATAAATTGATTTACCATCCATAATTTTAATTTTAACATTAATTAAATCTCTTATTGCATTCTTAAGCACTTGCAATAATTCAATAGAGCATGTACAACCCACTGAATTCAAACCCTTATTATTATCAGGAGATGAAGCATTATATTCTATCTTCATAATACTCATCAAGGATTTTATATACAGGTTTATTGTTAAGCGGATTGACATACTTTGCTTTTGGAGAATTTGACCAGTAGTTCTGTCTGTGTCCAAGCAATTTCCCAAGTTTTCCTTCCAGGTTATTTTTGATAAGATAATTCCTGATCTCGTCAGATCTCTGCTCCAGTATAGCATCTTTTACTTGGAGCAGTGTAATCATATTCGGAACGATTCTCAGTACATATCTCCAGGGCTCATTGAAAGTATACATTTTATATGGCTCTCCTTTTCTGTTCATTAAAACAGACTCAGTGAAATAGATCTTTTCAGATTCAGAGAACTTCGAGTCTTTCCATTCATATTCATAAAACTCTCTCAGCCTCTGTTCACGGTTCAGATAGATTTTTTTCCCGCGTTTGCGCCGCTTTACAAGAAACTTTTTCGAATCACTATATTGAGCAGTATTAATCTTTCTCAGCAAGTCTATATAAAATAATGCTCTTGGACTTCTTCTTACATCGTCTCTCAAAACGAATATCCTCTTCCAGCCTTTCTGTACCGGAGGAATCAATGGCTCATATCCAAGATTCCTGATTTGAACTCTTAACCTATTCTGTTCTTTATGTAAAGCAATCAGCTTTTTTTCTAATGCCTCTTTCTGCAATCGTTTTTTCTTTCTTGCAGATTGAATGCGTAAACAAAGGGTTATATCCCTTGTATCCATTTACAAATTCAGCTTAAAAATTGAACATAGGATTCCTGCCAGCCGCCTTGCAGCCAGAAAGAGATGCTCATTCAATTCACAAAAACGTATTGCTATCCTCAGAGACAATAAAGCTCTTGCTCAGTAATCAATTAAAAATTGAATTGAGAAAATAATGCTTAGTCGTGACAAGATGCCACAATAGAAACAACAAGGATATAAAGTATAAAACCTACTCCCGAAATCTTATGATGATTGTGAAAGAAAATAATATCCAGGCCTTGCTACACTAAGCAAAGAATCGAATGGGCGATATTTGGATAAATTCTAACATTGGTAACCTCCTGTTAAAAAGTGAATACTATTAAGGAGAAATAATATTACAAAGGTAATAATCTGAGTGAAATTTACAAAATAAAAATTCCTTCACTTACTTTTTTATAGATAGAAAAAGTCTGCTTCTCAGTGATGTCACTGAGAAGCACTTTTATACTTTATTGCAATTTCTCCATTTGAAAGCTGCTTTGTTGTTAAGACCTTTAATCTCTTTAAGCTCATTGCCCGTGGAGAAAACGGAATGCCTTGTCCAAACATAACAGGATAAACTATTACCCAGAATTCATCAATTAAATTCAGTTCGTTCAGTAATTGAAAGGCAGTAGGCCCACCGAACATCAATATACTTTTACCTTCCTGCTTTTTTATCTGAAGAATTTTATCTGCTATATTTCCATTGATGATCGTGGTATTATGCAAATCATTCTCTTTCATTGAGTTTGAAATCACGATTTTTTGAGCATCGTTATACCAGTTCGAATATTTAATTTCGCTTTCGCTTGCATCAGGTTTATTTCGGGCATCAGGCCAAAAGCTTTGCAACATCTGATATGAAACTCGTCCCATTAAAGCAGCATCTGCCTCATCAGTTAAACTACATATAAAATCCAGGTTTTCAGGACTGGGATTAAAATCATCGAACTCACCCCGCTTTCCCGCAACAAATCCATCAATCGAGGTATGTACTATTAAAATTATTTTCCTCATATGTTTTGTATGTTTATTCGTTAGTACTGATTACAAAGCTATAACTGTTTTTGTTTAATCTGGTAATGTTTATATTCTATATATCAATCTAATGAGAAAATTTACCCCCTGTTGAAAGGGAGACGCCAGCATGGCGTCTCTACGAGATGATTTCGGAAATTTTACTTTTATATCTGGAATATAAGCTGAACATTATCAGTCCACATCCAATTATAATCAGTACCCATTCCTCTGGTTCCGGGGTTCCTGAGACTTCTCCGAGTTTGAACGTTGGCTTAGACAATACTTCTTTCCCGTCTTCAACTTCTCTGTTAAATCGATCATCTTTACTTTCCATTTCATCCAATCGCTTGTGCTGAACTTCATTCACAAGCACTATCATAGAAGAGAACCTTGTTACAATGCCCGCTTTCAAGGCAATGGTATGAATAAAATCAAGATTACTCATATTGCTTTGACCTTTAACAGGTTTACTCATATTTATATATTGACGTGCTGCGAGCTTTTCAAATTGCGGCTGAGACTCTACTTTGCCTTGCTTTATTTTCCACACATACCCCTGCTCCGACAACAAATACTCCTTAGAAAGATTATACTTGTGCTCTAATTGCTTTTGTTGAAAAAGATCATTGATAGATAAATATGACTTCCCACCGGAATTTACAATTGTCTCCAAAAGTTCATCATCATAAGCATATGGCAGCTTACCATCCATGTGTACAAGATATACTGGAAAAGTGAATTCTAATGAAGACAAACCATCTTCACTGATTTCATAATCCCCCTGATCTGTTAGAAGCACAACTCCGTCATACTTCTTTTCTTTTCGCAGAGAGTCAAACTGATGAAGCATTTTCAACTGGCTTGAATTTCCCCAGTATACGAGTTCATCCGTATCTAAAGCTTTAAGCTGATCTTTTCTGGCAAACTGACCAGTCAGATAAACATCCGCCTCTTCATAGCCTTTCTCTGAAAGACCCTCAAGAATATCTTCCAGCTGCGCTTTATATTTACCAGTACTATATGATTGATCAATAATGAAAGCAAAAGAATATTTTTTATCATTTGCTTCTTCTGTTTTAGTTATTTCAGGAATCGCAGAAATAATGGTGCTATCATTGAAAGCAAAGACATGACTTTTTCTTTCCTGTATATTACTGCAAGGATGAGATACAGGAAGCCAGTCTTCATCGTTATTTTTTTCCGACTCTTTACCATTAACCAGAAATTCAGTATCTCCATCACAATATACATTCCTTTTTTGAAGCTGAAAAGGTAATGAATAGGTATTATCCAAATCAGCCAGCAACTGATAACTAAACCATAAATGGAACTCTGGACCTTCCTCTACAGTTACACTTCTTTTATCATAAATCCTGTTTTTAGGAAGTACAGGAAATGCTCTGAGACGGTATTGTCTTGGACCTACCTGTTCAAGCAATGATGGGTCAATGCGTTCTCTGACCTGTTCTTTATAAACCTGCTGAGCTGCACCTCTCGGAGACACTCTGTATGAAAACTTTTTCTCATTAGTATCGCTGATCCAAACGCCCGTAATTACTGCATGCTCAGGCAGACTAAAGTAATACAGAACCTCTTGTTGATCAAATGTATTGTTCCGATACACTTCATGGATTTCAACGTCAACTATCCCCTCCTGCTCTTTAGTCTTTATCTCTTGCTTGCTCACATGAACATTCTTTTCGTCTATATTTAACAAGCCTGCTTCAATCCCTTGTCTTTCCCAGGTTGACTTCAACGCGCTTTTAATGGCATCTCTTTCTGTCTTTTGAAGTGAGACATCAAAACATTTTTCATACAGCTCAGATGCAACTTTGGTGTCTTCATACATACTCTTTCCTTCATACAAAAATGGTTTCAGGAAAACGTTATGAGTAGATTGAAAGAACTTAAAATTAGATTTTTCTCCACCAAATGCACTTTTATATATGGCTTCTATATGATCATTCTTCTCTTCTTCTCCAAGATACCTATAGTTACTTAAATACGCATTTAACAAGCCGCTTTTGATTTCTTCAGCATTTGTACTTAGTTCTTTTATATCAGAATCCGAGAATGAATCTTTGTTCAGTCTTGACAAATAATCTTTCTGAGGCTGATTCCAATTCAACAGATAAAAAACCAAAAGATTCAGAGCGACAAAGGAACCAGTTATTGCCAGTGCTTCTCCTAAGGAATAAGTTTCAGAGTACCATTTTATTTTCTTATAAAACGAAGTAAAATAGTAATAAAAAAATGCCACAGGCAAGCCTAACAATAAGGTCATGGAATAAAATAAAAATACTAAGAAGATGATAACCAAAAATCCTTCACTAAATAAATATGAAATATTAGTGAGGTTAATTTTTGCCAAAGCTTTAATCAATCCTGCTAATGATGGAGGGATATAAAATATGAGCAGAAGTCCCACATAGGAACCTATTATCAGAAGTACTGAATTCAATATCAAAGAAAAACTCGCTGATAACTTTGTTGCCGGAGATTTCTCATTGATTAATCCATAGAAAAATACAGTCATCCCAGTTACAAAGAGGATAAACAAGTGCAAGGAACCTGCATGCATTTCTCTTACCAGAAATAATCTTAGAAGCAACAACAAAGTAAGAGGCACTTCCACTCCATAAAATAAGGCAACGAGTTTATCCTTACGATTACTGAATGCAGTTAGTGCCAAGGTTATTGACACCAAAGGAACACTATAAGCCAATATTGCTGTAATGATAAACTCAAAAGGTGAAAACCCTAAAAAAGCATCTCTGATAATAAAGATTACAAACCCAGTACTGATTTCAAGGGAGGCAAAAAGTATGAGGTACAAAATATTCCATGACCAAAACAGGCCATAAGAAAAAAACTTACTTTGAATTAACTTTTTCATTGTTATTAACGGTTAAAAATTCATTTATCATTAAATTCATTTGCATGGATAATTCTTTGAACTCTTCCGGATAAGGCTCCGGAGACTGATCGAGTAATATTGAAATCATAACCCAATCATGCTCGCCATTCTTTATATCCGTCCAGACTCTGGAAGCGTGATCATGTGTTACTTGTCCTGAAGACTGAAACCAATAACAGGCCTTTTGAGTGGTATTATCAAGGGAAAGCAGAGTCACCGGAAAATTCGGAGTGATCAACCTTGTTTCAGATTTTGTAATTGAAAAGCCGTTAGCCTGAGTACACAGGTCCGGAGGATGATGCCCTCGCCAATTGTTTGTATATACAATAAGACAAGTTCCGGTTAACTTTCTTAATGAAAATTGAAACTTCTTACCTGAACTGTTATCTCTTTCAAATGCTTTATACTCAGCCATAGTGATAGGGATTTCTTGAGCTATAATATCTGCAGGCCATTGCAATTCCAATTGAGGAAGATTTGTAGCTGGCTTTGAGATAAGCATTGTCCAAGATAAAAGCGTGAATAAAACTGCGGCCGAAAAGAGTGCAGGAAGATTAACAATGGTTCTATTCTTAGGCAAAGATTTTCTTACTGCTGTTATTGAATCTTCTTTGGATGGCAGATGATAATGCAGCAAGAACCATGTGATGATACAGGAAAATAAAAAGCCCGCAATTCCCAATGGTATATGGACAATCCCTGCAATTACTGGGCGATCCAGCACCGTCTCAATGAAGACTATAGTAATAATTCTTATAAGATTAAAACTATAAATCAGCAAATTTAGAAACATGAAATACTGCAGCCATCTGAAATTAATCTTCTTGTTCTCTATCCAGCTTATTGTAAAAAAGAACAGCCAGCTTGTCCATAAACCGTTAAGGCCGCTGCATGCGGAGCTTACCTCAGCTGATCTGTTCTCAATCATAATGATGGTTTCTTTACTGACTTCGCTAATATTAAACCAGGAAAGGAATGAAGTAACAGACCCTGCTGCAAAAAGCCTTAGAGGAAAACCCAGGTATACATCTAGATGCGGGCCCAGAGGTAATGTCTGAATTAATAAAAACGTCGGAAGTATTCCCTTCTTCCAGTTTTCATAAGTCATAAAAAATCCTGATATGCTGAACAGTGCCAGAAAAAACAGACCACATGAAAGCATATTAATCCTTGCATAGATCTCTGACAATGCATAAGCTACCGAAACAGAACATAGTAATATAAAAGGCATCCACCTAAACTGAATATGTAAAAGTTCTCCTTTGGGTAAGTTATTCAAGTGTCTGATTAGAAAGAACACCACCAGCAGCAGCAGAATCAGATTAAGAACAGAGTAACTTTCAAAAATACTTCTGGTAAACCAGATCAAAGAAGGCAGATATAAAAATATTATACTCATGGAGAATAACAGAACAGCGAATAATGGCGCATATCCTATCCTCCGAAACATACCTGGAATTAGCAAATTAGACCTCAACAGTCCCTCTGTGATATTCATTCTATTCAATTATTCATTAAAATAAAAAGTACTTTGAATTACAAAGTTCAAGAAAAATTTCAATAAAAAAATAACCTGATCATTATTTTTTTTTAAAAACAGTTAAATAAATGATTTCAAATCGGTTGAAGGTTTAAATACCCAATAATAAGAGCTAGAGTAAGAATAAAATACCTCCAATCAATTAGATATGTAATAATGAAAGTATCTATTAACTGAAAAATTTTAATGCAGAAATGACGTGATTTAAAATGAATTCTACACCTTAAAAAACACTCTGAATGTGGTTCCTTTTCCCTCACTACTATCCACCTCAATTTTACCACCTGCATTGTCAATGATTCTTTTCACAATATACAAGCCAACACCTGTACCTTCAACGTGAGAATGAAATCTTTTGAACATGGTAAAAACCTTATCAAGCTGATTCTTTGGAATACCAAGACCGTTGTCCTGAACTGAAAATATCAGGTAATTATTTATACGTTCAGTCTTAATCAATATTTCGGGTCTGATATCAGAATGCCTGTATTTTAAAGCATTGCTCACCAGGTTGTGAATGATACTTCTGAAATTCTTTCTTGAAAAACGAAATCCAAATCCCTCATTCAAATCAACAATAATTCTTGCCTGGGTAGATTTAATCTGCTCCTGATACAATAGTTGTATTTCTTCAAGGACTTCTTCAAAATATACAAACTCAATTTCTTCTTCAACTTCTTTCTGTACCTTACTGATTTCAGTGAGCTCCTGAATGGTATTTTTAAACCGGTCTATGGATGATGACACAAGTTTCATGATATCTCCGAACTCTTTATTTTTATTCACATCATCACCCAACGAAAACTTTAGAGCATTGATAAGTCCTTCAATATTGGAAACAGGTGCTCTAAGGTCATGAGAAGCTGTATAGATGAAGTTATCGAGGTCGTTATTTATCTTGATAAGAAGTTCATTTTTCAAGGCCAGCGCTTCCCGGTTTTTTACCTGTTCTGTCACATCATAAGCAAAAATAAAAATACCATTGATACATCCATTCTCTCCATGCATTGCATAAATAGCAAATGTAAAGTAGTATGTTTCTATGATGCCAGACAGAGGATTAAACATCGGATAAGGAAGTTCTATTCCAATATATGGTTCACCTGTATTATATACTATATCTAACTTTTCTATAAAGTCCTGACCCGAAGTTTTCGGAAACACATCTATTGCATGAAGCCCAATAACGTTGCGATTTCCAAACAATCTTTCAACAGCAGGATTGATGAGCTCAAACTCATGACCTGGTCCTTTCAATGTACAGACTATTGCAGGAATCAGATCAAAAAGATTTTTTAAAAGCTGTCTTTGAATTTCGGAAGAGTTGTAAACCAGTCTTTCCTTCTCAACTATTTTCAGACGTTCAAATTCTTCCAGCTTTCTCTCGTTGATGTCATTCAATGAACCGAACCATGATATTACTGTTCCGGAAGAATCCAATAGTGGCTGAGCTTGCAGAAGGAACCATCTGTAGGTGCCGTCAAAGCGGCGACAGCGTAATTCAATCTCAAAAAATGATTCTTTAGTTACAGCATCCTTCCATATAACCTTGTATTTTATCTCATCTTCAGGATGGACAAACTGCCAATCACCTTCAATTGAAGCCCTTTTATCCAGGTTGCCAGTATAATCAAACCACTTATCGGAAACAAAAGTGATATGACCTTCTGAATTTGCAGTCCATATGTAGGAAGGAACAAAATTCGCCAGCTTACGCCAATTTTCTTCACTTTCCTTTAATTTCTTCCTTGCTTCTACCTTTTCAGTTACATCAAAAATCTGAACATAAATTCCATAGACAGTACCCTCATCCAGTATGATAGCCTGGTAAGTGAAATCAAAAATCCGCTCTTCCTTGCCACCTTTCTTAGCTGGCATTTCAGAGCCTGTAAATGAATTTCCTGTTTCATAAACAGAATCAAGCACCTTGGTAAGTCCCATTTCTGCTAGCTCTGGAAATACTTCGCGCACAGAACGTCCTATGATCTCCTTGTCTCCCACCAAAGCTTGATATGCTGGATTTACATAGTCATACAGATGATCTTTCCCTTTAAGAATACAGATCATTGAGGGATCTTTATGAAATACCCCTAACAAATGTTTTATTGAGAATTTAGACAAACTTGTTACGGACATCTGTTTATGTTAAAAATAGATTACAAACAAAAACCAATCATTGAGATCAATAAAACAAAAAATAAAAATATTAGTTAAAAAATATTTCACTTTTCATAAAATTAAATCTTCATTATTACCAATGTAAACTCACCCATCAAAAATAAACTCTTAACTTCCAAACCTTTAATCATTCAATAAAACTTATCTATATCTAATTTTTCCTGGCAGATATTGCTTCATTAAATACACTATATAAATTTTGCTTCATTAAGAAAAAAGATTCTTAATGCTTATTATGATAATGCTATCTCAAAACAAATCTATTTGATTTATCAGTTTAAAATATAACTTAAAATTAGCTCCCTCTCCTTCAATACTCTCTACTTCTATTTTACCATTGGAATTTTCCATCATTCTTTTTACAATATAAAGACCTACCCCTGTTCCCTCTACATGGTCATGGAATCTTTTAAACATAGTAAAAACCTTACCCAGGTGCACTTTGGGGATACCCAGACCATTATCTTTTACTGAAAGTAAAAGATAATTTTTATTTTTTTGGCCAGTTAAAACTATCACCGTTTTTTGATTTGGCTTTCTATATTTTAAAGCATTGCTTACGAGATTGATTATTATGCTTCTGAAATTTTTCCTCGAAAAAGAGAAACTAGCTTTAAGATCCCAATGAATTTCTATACTGGCTTCAGAAGCTTTGATAACATCTCTGTAAAGAAATCTGATTTCCTCCATCACCTCTTCTAGATATGTATAATCAATAACCTCCTCAATGTCATTTTGAACTTTGCTGATATCAGAGAGCTCCTGCAGAGTATTTTTAAATCGATCTATAGAGGTTGATACATATTTCATTATGGAATTAAACTCATCATTTTTTTTTACTTCATCACTTAAAGAAATTTTTAGAGAATTTATCAGTCCTTCAAGATTAAACACAGGTGCTCTTAGGTCGTGAGAAGCTGTATATATAAAGTTATCAAGGTCATTGTTAATTCTGACAAGATGTTCATTTTTAAGTGCCAGCATCTCTCTTGTTTTCACATGCTCTGTTGCATCACAGGCAAATACAAGGATTCCATTGATGTTCTTCATTTCATCGTACATTGCATAAAAGGAACAATTGAAATAAAAAATTTCAGGTTCAAGACTGTAGTCTTTGGCAAAAGCATAAGGAATTTCTTTACCTACAAAGGATTTACCTGTTTTAAATATTTTATCTAAATGTCTTATTAATCCTTGTTCCAATACTTCTGGCAAAGCATCTTTTGCCGATTTTCCAAGGAGTTGTCTGTGGCCAAAAAATTTTTCAACAGCAGGATTAATAAATTCGAGCTTATGATCAGGACCTTTAAATGTACATATCATTGCGGGAATCAGATTAAACAAATTCTCAAGCATTTGCCTTTGAATTTCTGAAGATATAAACAATTGTTTTTCTTTAGCTTCGGACTTTTGTTTTTCAACTTCCGCCGCCTTTCTTTCATCTATATCAATGAGTGAACCAAACCAAGAGCTTACTCTTCCTGACTGGTCCACCATAGGCTCAGCCCGCATCAAAAACCACCTGTAGGTCCCGTCAAATCGCTGACAACGGATTTCATTTTCTAAAAAACTTCTATTTTTTATAGCTTCCCCCCATTTGATTTTTGCATGAAATCTATCCATAGGATGAATGCATTGAAAATATTCATCATCCGTTAATTCTGCGTTACCAAGCCCTGAATACGCTCTCCATTTTTCAGATACAAAAATTATCTCTCCTTCAGTATTTGCTTTCCAGGTAAAGGATGGAACGTAATTGGCAAGCTTACGCCAGTTCTCCTCACTTTCTCTTAACCTGCGTTTATTCAGCATCTTTTTAGTAACATCTTTTGCCTGCACATATATACCATAGATTTGGTTATCTGAAAGCTTTATGGGATAATGAAGGAGATCAAAAAAGCGCTCCTCATTATTAATCTGTGCAGGCATTCCATTAGTACTGAATGCATTACCGGTTGTATATACATAGTCAAGAATTTCTATAAACCCCTGCTCTGCAAGTTCAGGAAAGACTTCTCTAAACGGATAACCTAGTAATTCCCTTTCCATCACCAAATTCTGATATGCGACATTAACATACTCATATATGTGATCTTTTCCCCTCAAGATAGAAATCATAGCAGAGTCTTGATGAAACACTCCAAATAAATGTTCAAGTGATAATTTAGGCTGAAGCTCTAAATACATTAAAATAAAAATTTAAAAGTTGACAGATAAATAACACTCATTGGTCGATGAAAAAACTAAAAACTGAATTATTAGTTAAAAAGTCAACCAAAATTTTACAAGTAGGAAGGCCTGAGGAGAGCTATAATGGCGGGTTCTGAACAATTAATTAATATTCAACCTATTAAAAAATATCTTGTTGTATTATTAAATTAAAAAATTAATCAGGAGCTTTATAATAAAAACAGATAAACATTAAATAAATAAATAAATAAATAAATAATAAAAATGTCTTTTTAAACAAGACTATTCAGAATAGCCTGACACCGCAACCTTTGATCATCGTTCTACTTTTAATACGTTTATTCAGAAGGATATAAAATCAAATTTGAGGAAATGAAAAAAATCTAATAAAAAAATCAGGAATAGATTAAGCTGAGTTGCTTATTTCCATTCCTGATTAATAGTGTAATATGATTACTCTGCAGCGGCTGATGCTTCTGTTTCTATTTCAGCACTTGCTTCTATTTCTTCACTTGCTTCTGTTTCAGCGCTTACTTCGATTTCAGAATTGGCTTCAATTTCTTCATTCGCTTCTGTTTCTGTCCTTGCTTCTGCTTCGGCCAACGCTTGTCCTAACGGTTTTAAGTTAGGTTCAGGCTCATGATATGGAAGAATTTCTACAATATTCGTAGTGATAATTTCAAGTATCTGATAATCTGAAGTAGAGTCTGAAAAAAGATCTTCTACACGGTCGTACGCTTCTCTTACATTATTTCCGTTTACCAGAATCATTTGTTTTAACTTCTTCTCCTTACCTGCTTTTTCATCAAGAGATGTGATAGCCACTTTACACTTATACCAGGTAAGTCCTTCCTCATTGATCACCAGTTCATGCACACGATATTTGCTTACAGTAAGCAGAACAAATTCTCTGAAGTTAGATCCTATTTCGTCATACACCCTCGCTTCAGCATCGGTGAAGCTTACTGCATCAATTAAATATACTTCAGTAACAGTAGTAAAACCTCCGTTCTGATCTTCTCTATTGTACTTGAATTTACACTCAAACCAGGTTGCCATAATAACTAATGATTTTTAGATTTAGAGAATAAAGTTAATCTTTCTCCAACTAAAAATCATCTGACATCAATAAAATTTTATCCACTCAGATTAACATGTAGATAAACAAAAAGAACTCCGTTCCTGGAGTTCTCGACAACATCAGTTCTGTTTTTCTGATTATCTCTTCTTGGCAAAATAATATCCTAATCCTGCTCCTACAGCCAACAAAGAGAATACCGATGCTATTGTTTTTGCCGCTCTGAATGTATGTCCATTATTCGAAGCATGATTTTCAGATAATTCATTTTTAATATAAATGTCGTCTTCTTTTATTTTTTCTTTTTCAAAAACTTTGATAAGCGTATCTAATCCACTGCGCAGCGAGCCTTCTGAAACTGGCCTTCCCTGTCCCATTCCAGCCACCACAGGGTTCAACGACTGAATTTTCTTCAAAGAAGTGCATACTATTAATTTATTTATATTGTAATGAGCCGGAGGGCCTTGTATTTCCGGATCTTCCGATACCGCAATCGGTGGTATGCTGAGCTTTTGTTTTGAAGTAATGATATCTCCCGCAATCAAAATTTTATCTTTAGGTCTGAAAAAAGATACGTGACCAGGTGATATTCCTGGTGTATGAATGTATCTCCAGCCCTCCAGTGAAGGCACCCAGCTTTCAGGCAAAGGCATAATGTGATTACTAAAATTCAGAGTTTTACCGGAATACAATTGAAGCAGATAAGCCATGGCAGCACTCCCGGCAACAGTTTCAGGAGGCGGAAAGTTCAAATCACCTGTTAAATAAGGAATTTCCAAAGGATGAGCAAAAACTTTTAAATCTGGCCATTTTTTTAGTAGATCAGGAACCCCTCCAACATGATCGAAATGCCCATGCGTAAGAAGTAAAGCCTGAGGAGGGTTGTCTTTCCCAAACAATTTGGCGGCTTCTTTAATAATTTTCTTTCCGGAACCAGTTATTCCTGCATCAATGATAGTCCATGGGTTTCCTTCCCCTGGCTCTCCGATCAAATAAAAATTAACATTAAGACTTTTGAAACCTCTCACGTCTTCAGCCAGCTCGTATCGGTTCCTCCTTCTCAACAGATCCAAAACCATTCTCGTCCTTATTTATACATAGAAAACAGTAAAGACAGGAGGTAAAGTTTATTCTATATACAGGGATATTAAAAGGAAAGGGGAACTTTAAACAATAGCTAAAGAAGAAAACTAAAAAAAATAAAACCGGAAATTCTTGATTGATTTTCCGGTTTTGAATCTTGATTAAAATTGTGGACCAACGTTGTCTGTAATATGTCCGGTTTGGTAAAGAGTAAAGGCGACTACCGTTACAATTCCAATGATGATTCCGAATACCAGGAGAAGTCTTTTATAAAACTTATTGTCTTTCTCCAGCTTGTGTTTTTTAAGGATATTTTTTACTACGTTGTCCGCTCTGTGAAAGGCACTTTCATTTTTAATAATATAATCAAAGGCTCCGTGTGTCAACGTGTCTATTGCTATTTCAATTTTGTCCTGAGCTGTAAACATTACTACTTCAGCAGAAGGAAGTCTGTTTTTGATAGCTCTAAGAATCTCCATACCATTTTTGGCATTCTTATTTTCTGTACTTAAAGTATAATCCAGGAAAATGATTTCCGGATCTTTATCCAGGTTATTCAGACAATCTTCTCCGGTATTGAAAATATCAATTCTATAGTTATGATTTTTTAATAGATAATCCTTCAGAAGTTCACACTGCATTTTATCATCATCTACGATAAAAATATTCACATCTTTCATAAAAGTAAATTTGAATAGTTTTTAATATAAAGTTTGTTTTTCTGTTTCCAGTTGTTGGTACGTTAAATACAAAATAGAATCGAATTTTGCAATTAGTTCTTGCATTATTTCCAGATCAATTTGCTCTACAGACTGATGTTCAATCTGTTGAACAATATCACTTCCTACCTTTATACCCATATATTTTACTCTTGGTTTCAGCGCATGGGCAATCAGACCAACTTCTTTCCAGTTGTTTTCAGCGGCTTTCTCTTTGAGCTTTTGCCAGTCTCCAGGAACGGAATCAAGAAACATATTGATGTATTTCAGCATCTGATCCTTATTGTTGGATGTCATGCCTCTGAGAAAACTGAGATCAGCCATGCCCTCACTCATCAGGCTGCCTGAAACTTCTTTGTTATCTTTGGTAAGTTCAATTACCTTCTCTTTATTAATTAATGTTGAAATTTTAATCAATAAAATATCTGCATCAAAAGGCTTCGAAATAAAGTCTGTCATTCCGGAATCAAAACAACTGTCTATCTCTGGTTTGGTAGCGCTTGCTGTCATCGCTATGACAGGAACATCCGAATACCCAAGAGCACTGTTCTTACGAATGTACTTCGTTGTTTCGTAACCATTCATTTCAGGCATTTGAACATCCATGAGGATTATATCATAGTGCTTGCTTTTATCTTTCAGCATTTCAATTGCAACTTTTCCGTTTGAAGCCACATCTATGGTAAGATTCTTTATCAAGGATTTCAAGGTATCAACTGCCACTACCTGATTAAACTCATTGTCTTCAACAAGGAGAATTTTTATACCATGAAGCTCCTGAACTCTTGTCTGAATTGGCTTTTCGTTTCTCTCCACTTTTTCAGTTCCGGCTTTATACCATATTCTGAAAGAAAAGGTAGTGCCTTCTCCAAGCTTGCTTTCCACAGTAATAGAGCCCCCTTGAAGTTCAACGATCTTCTTTGATATGCTAAGTCCGAGGCCAGTGCCACCAAACTTTCTTGACGTATCTCTTGCTGCCTGAGCAAAGTCTTCAAATATAGTAGCCAGCTTATTTTGCGGTATGCCGATACCGGTATCCTGAACGGAGAATTCAATTAACAAATCATTTCCTTTTTGTTCTATCAGCCTGCAGTACATATCTATGCTTCCTTTTTCTGTAAACTTGACAGAATTACCTACCAGATTTACCAATACCTGATTCAACTTGCCAGGATCACCTATTATCGTATCAGGAAGACTTTCATCTATAATTGGTGTCAGTTTAATTTCTTTCTCATCAGTCTTTATTTTAAAAGTGTTATAAAGGCCGTAAAAAATATCAGAAAGGTTAAAGTTGATTTTTTCGAATTCAATTTTCCCTGCATTGATTTTTGAAAAATCCAGAATTTCATTGATAATGACCATCAGGTTGTCAGACGACTGACGGATTGCTTTAAGATAGCTTTCTTGCTTGGGTGCGAGAGGAGTATTAAGAATCAGATTGGTCATCCCAATGATTGCATTCATTGGCGTCCTTATTTCATGACTCATATTGGCAAGAAATTGCTCTTCTCTTTTCTTCGCCTGTTCCGCTTTTACAATAAATCTGTTCAATACAATTTCTGTCCTTATCCTTTTTCCTATATCACTGTTAAGCAAGACCAGTACCCAGGCCAGAAAAGACAGAGCGATCACATTTCCGATAATAATAAATATCAATGCATATCCAGACTTTGAATCGACTTCATCCGATTGCAGATCATATTTATCTATTTCTTCTGTCTTTATCTTTACAATTAAGTTATGCAATTGAGCCAGCAAATCTCTGCTTGCTCCTGATTTAAGGACGGCTATTGCTTCTTTCTGCCCTTTCTCATTTTTCAAACGAATGGTATGCTCAGCAAGTTGAACCTTCCGGTTCATCAGATCATTCAATTCTTCAAGCCTTTTCTGATTCTTATAGTTTTCAGAAAATGATGCGATTTCTTCTGTAACAAGTAAGCGTGCCTGGTTATAAGACTCCAGATAAGTGCTGTCACCGCTTATGACATAACCTTGCTGACCGGTTTCAATGTCTCTGATGTAAAACTGAATATTTTCCAGTGACACCTGACTTTTCCGGGCTTTCACCTCATTTCTTCTTACATCACGAAAACTATGAAGGCTGTAATAGGAGAAAATTCCAGTTGCGTTAAGTACTATGAAGACAATACAGAACCCTAAACTTATATTCTTATTGAGATTCCATTTCATACAGAATGGGCAATTATTTTTATGCTAAACTTTTAAATATAATTATTTTAATCGGGTGAGCAAAAAGGGAAAGGAAGAAACTTTTCTATATAAATAGTTGATTGATAATCAACTAATGTCAAACACCTGCAAGTATAACATTTACACCATACCTATTAAACTCAAGGGATAAGTTCAACTCGTTGCCCAACTTTTAACAAATTCAAATCTGAATTATTTTTAAAATCGAAAGCAAATATATCGAAAGTAGGATTATCATTTTTATCAAGCGTCCTTGGTTGAGTCACAATTGGTTTGATTGGAAAACCTCCCAAAGTTGAATTTTCTGTCAACGAAAACTCAACTGGTCCACTCAAATATCTTGCTAAGACGAATTTATATTTCCTGTCCGAGTTGACGACATATATTATCTCAAAAAATATCTTCATAATTACCTACCAGTTAATTCTACAACTCTTCCATCCGGATCCTTTGCAATAGCAGAATATCCCCATTCATTATTGGCAGGTTCAGATATAATTTGAAAATTAGTATCTCTTAACTTCTTTATGACCTCGTCAAGATTATTTACAGAAAATCCAAGCCTGGTAGTGTTATCAGCGATCTCAATAGACTTAGGCAAAGGATAAATTTCCAGCACAAATTTTCCGATTGAACATGAAAAATGAATAGGCCCATTTCCATGTTTTTCTTCCTGAAAAAACAAGCCAAGAGTAGAATAAAAATCTATTAACAGCTGAAGCTGTCTGGTTTTCAGCACAAGTAAAGATATTTCAGGTTGCATTGATGAATTTTAAAATATAGGAATGGATAAATCGCCTTATTCATTATATATATTTTGATCAAGCGGACGATTGAACCAGCATACTATGTCTTTTTTATAAAGATGTAAAAGCATTTGTCACTTAGCTTTTTTCCATCATATGAATCAGCTGAAACATATCCTTTTTCATTTCTTTTTTGCTTTTTCATTCAAGAGTGCCTCGAGTTTTCTTAATTTCTTTTTCCAGAAAATGTCAAAGAACTCAATCCACTCCTGCACTTCAGCAAACCCCTCCTGATTAAGCACGCAATATCTTTCTCTGCCAATATCTTCAATCGAAATAAACCCGGCTGAATTCAATATTTTAATATGCTTAGATACAGCAGGCCTGCTCATCTCAAAATTTTCCGCAAGGGCATTGATAGATAAACTGTCTTTTGAAAGCAGTTGAAGTATATATCTTCTGCTGGGATCAGACAAAGCATAAAATGGATCTATGGCTTGCTGTTTCATTTCTGATTTGAATCAATTAATAATGAAAACCTTTTCATCACTTTTGCTTTCCAGCCGATATTCATAAAGAAATAAGCCAGATAATTTTTCATTCCTTTAAAACCTTTGTGCTCAAGAACCAAATCGGTTCCACCGTCTCTTGGTGTTAAGGTCCAGGTAACGACAGAGTCCAAGGTAATTTGTCCTTTGGAACCTCCCTTCCAGGAATAGGAAAGATTTGTATACGGTTTCACCTCTAATACTTCACAATATACAATTCCGTCAAATTTGACCTTTACTTTTGGTTTGGTGGTAAACTGAAACTTATGACCAACCACTGGCTTAAAGTCGTTCTCCATTAACCATTGAGCAATTAACTCCGGGTCTGTAAGGAATTTCCATACTGTTTCCGGTGAATGATTAAAAAACCACTGATGCCTGATATCTTTTTGCATAATACGTAACCAATAAGTTACACAAATATATGTAACTTATTGGTTACGTAAAACAATATGCGATCAATTTTTAAAATTATTTATTCTAACTTGGTTATTATTGAAAATCAGGAAAATGCTTTAACTCCTTTTGAGCTGAATAATCATGAGCAGGAATTACAATAAGAGATGAATCTGCCTTCATTAGTTGATGAATGTTCACAATAACGCGGTCTAAGTGATTCATATCTGCATCTACCAAAGAAGAAGGGATAAAATGCTTGCGGCTTGGTCTTTTAAAGCCTTCAATATTCCATGTAATATCTCCGGAAAAAAAATACCTCTTTCCAGACTGATTAATAAACATACCAACCGAACCTTTGGTATGCCCTCCTAACTTCACAAAAACTACGCTTCCGTCTCCGAAATAATCACAGGACTGATCAAAAGATTCATAGCTTGAATTAGTGAAACTTAGATACTTCCAGCTTACTTCATCTCCATCATATTGAGATTTTAAAAATGCTGGGGCATGAGCATCTTTTGTTCTGGCAAAAGTCAATTCTTCTTCTGTTGTATAGACATCGGCTCCAGGAAAATCTTTAATGCCACTACAATGATCCCAATGAAGATGAGACAAAACAATTGTCTTTATAACTGCAGGATCTATTCCCTCACGGATAAGCTGATACTTTACTGAGTATTCTTTATGATATTTGAACAGTTGCTTATGTAAAAATGACATTTCATCAAATTGCCCATCTATACTATCTCCAAGACCTGTATCAAATAAAAAATCACCGTTAGGATGTTTTACCCAGACTGCAACATGAGAGATTTCACACTTTCTGAAGATATTTCCTCCGGCATAAACAAACGCCTCCTGTGTCTTAGCTCGGCCTGTTTGTATCACCGAAAATTTAACCAAGCCGTTTTCTTCTTTTATACTTTGTTGGACTCTTGTAATTTCCGGGTACTTTGATGTATTAATCCTTCCGTTGCAAGTTGTCATTAAAAATGAAACCATCATATATAACAACACAATCCTTATTGATTTATCTACGTTCATTTTCTTTTTTTGTCCAAACAAACTAAAACTCACATTTAGGTCCATTGACAAATGTTAAGAAAGCGATAGTTTCTTCCTTATTCTGCTTAAGGATTCCGGCTCTATACCCAGATAACTTGCAATTTGATTTTGAGCTACTCTACAAACTATTTTTTTATCATACTTCTCAATAAAATCAAGATAGCGTTCTTTTGCTGTTTTTGACTGCATCAGAATGGTTCTTTCTAAAACACACAAATAGGATTGTTCTGCATAAATTCTGAACAGTCTTTCAATTTTAGGATATGCTTGTGAAAGCTCAGTCACCTTGTGAGCAGTCATAGAATAAAGTACACTGTCTTCCAGCACCTGGAGATACTCAAAGGAAGGCTTTTGACTTATAAAACTTGAATAGGCAGTTACAAACTGATTGTCACAGGCAAAATATGTACTGATTTCTTTTCCTTTCTTTAAGAAATAAGTTCTTAATATTCCTTGCTGCACGAAATATATCTTTGAAGCTATGGAGCCCTCATTTACTAATACTGTATTTTCTTTATGACTTTCAACTTTCAATGCATTTTCAAAGGCACTCCACTCCTCAGCATTTAATTGAAGAAAACTACTTAACGTATTTTTTAAAATATCCATTTCTATTTAACTGCAATCTTATATCGTTAAAGATAGTAAATCCTACATTGTATTCAATCAGAAACGAATAGCGCTGAGATAAGTCCATAATATGAACAGTAGCTGAAGTGGAAGCCTGAACCATAAATAAGTTATGCCAGGGCCTTCCAATGTCCCTTTTTGATAATCTACATGCTTAATAGCAGCATAAATATTCGCAGGAAGCAATAAAAGAAAAAATACTATCAGCAACCATCCGGTTATATGCTTTAAACTCGGAATCAGTAATCCTATAGCCGCAGCAATCTCAATCAATCCTGTAAGGTAAATTGTTTCCGTTTTAAAGGGAACAAAATCCGGAAGCATCATAGACATCCCCTTAGTAAAGGCAAAGTGTCCAATGGCTGTAAAGGACAACATTGCAGCCATAGCTATTCTTCCCGCTAGCGGAATATCTGTAACTCCGTTAATCAGTTTTATTGCGGCAATGGATATTACAAAGACAGCAAACAATACAATAAGAGGTTTCATAGAATCTTTTTTTTGTAAAGGTCAAAAGATTTTGTTTTCAGGGCAATGAACCTGGGTTAAGAAATGCGTTTTCTAATTCTGCTGAGTGCCTGAGGGGTGATACCAATATAGGATGCAATGTATTTTAATGGAATCAGTTTGATTAAATGAGGCTGTTCTGTAAACAATTTCAAATATCGTTCTTCAGGAGAATCGTTAAAAAAAGAAAGTTCTCTTTTGGCCTTTTTCTGGAATAAATCTTCACTCGCTAACCTTCCGATTTTATTTCCGACTTCCGTCTCTGAATATATGGTCTGGAGATCCTGATAAGTCAAGCGCCAAAGGATTGTTTCGGTTATTGTTTCTACCCTATATGAAGATGGAATTCGGGACAAGAATGAATCGTAGGCACTCACAAAACTATTATCAAAGGAAAATGAAAAGGTCAAATCTTTATCTTCTTTTGGAATATAAAATCTGATGATTCCTTTTTCAACAAACGACAAATAGTTTTCTGTCTGCCCAGTCTCTAATAGCACAGTTTTTGATGGAAACTCCTGTTGCGACAGTTTGGAGGAAAATTTCTCCCATTCCTTGTCACTAAGCGCTACGGTCTTTTCAAACAGATTTCTGATAAGGTCCATTGGATTAGTTAGTTTCTAGTTCCCTTGTCAAGACTATCATATGCTTCGCTTGTATACCATTTTCATAAATCGGTTCGGAATAGTTTTCTGTAAAAAAATTCTTTCTTATTTCTGTTATTTCAAAACCAAGTTTCTGATACAAATAAAGTTGTCCGACGCTTGAATTTGCAGTGCCGATACAAATGCTTTTTTGATTATTAAGAGAAGCTGCTTTGATCACATTTTTGATAAGATAACTACCAATTCCTTGTCCTTGAAATTCTGGTTTTACAGCTATGTTTTTGATTTCAACCGCTTCATTAGTCAATGGAAACAATACTATAATTCCAAGCGTTTCTTCATTCTGCATTGCAATAAATATGTCGGATAGCTTTACATATTCGTCAACCAAGTCTTTTGACGGATCGGCTAACAATAATAGTTCGTATGGAATTGGATCGTTTTTGCCAAGACTTTTGAATATTATGTTTGTGCCCTTAACTGCCCGTTCTTTGTTTTTGTATTTTTCATCCATAGCTTCAATATTAAAAACTCTGGGGATAAAAATCTAATATTATGATTAAACCCAAAGTAAGTAAAACCGTCAATACTATTCTTGTATAAGGTTTGCGTACGTTGAAGTATTCATCTCTCGCGGCCAGATAGAATATCCAAAAAAATAATAAGATTATGGGTATTGAATAGAATAAAAATATGAGAGCCAGATGAGGAGAATATCACAATCAATCCAGTTATCTGAGTACCATCTGGTCCAAATCATAGGTTTAAGGTTATTCTTATCGATATAATTATCCCATTGAGATTGATCATTAAAGCGGAGTATTTGACCTGATCGTTTATTATAGGATTTAGTTGATAAAGTATTGAAAGAGCCTTCTTACTTTTTTAATCTCCTTAAGGCAACCAACCTTTTTTTCTAAATGCTACTATTCGCTTCAAAACAAAGCGGTAATACCTTTATCAGATATTACCGCTTTGTTTTATTGTAATTTGTATCTCTTCTACATTATCTTGAAGTGCGGGTTTTCTTCATATCTTCTATAGTATTCATATACGTCTGAAGATCCCGTTTCAGCTTTCTTTCCTTTTCGATAGCATTCTTTTTATATTCTTCAAAGTTGTTAAACAACTCATCATATTCACCTATTTTCTGAACAGTAACCTTATTGGAATTATGAAACTGAAAATATAAAAATGCACAGCCGCCGCAAGCTATCGCAAACAGACACCAAAGAATCGTCGCATAAGTATACTTATTGATTGTCATTCCTAAAAATGAAATCCCGTCTTTCGCGGCAATTGCAATATCCAGGTTGGATTTTAACTCTGCTGTTTCCTTTTGAAGCTGAGATATTTCGTTACTTTGATTCAAAACCAGTGATTTTTCACTTGCAAGGTCCGACTTTGATTTAGCAAGAGAATCAGAGATAACCTTCCACAAATCATTCAGCTCTGTTTTTTTAATAACTTTATAATTCTGATAATTTTCAGCTTCCTGTACTACTTTTTCCCACTTTTGACCAAGACTTTGTCCTGACACAGAATGAGTTAAAATAATCATCAATGCGTATAACACATACTTTTTCATACCTTTCACAAAATTTAAGTCGGAAAATAAATAGAATTTAACAATTTAAGAAAGAAGTAATACAATTTTTTCTTACAATAGTGATACCAGATGCGGAAATTATAAAATAAACGTAAAATCTCCTGAATTATGCAAACTTAGCTTGAATTTTACTGAAAAGCTGAAATATTCTAATAAAAATTCAATTTCATACAGAAGAATCTGCCATTCAACTAAAACATGTCCGGATTCGTAGAGAAGATTAATTAAAAATTCAACTCTAAAATTGATACATCGATGAAAAAAATCATTTTGGCTTTATTTCTTCTGATTTCGGGATATTCTTATGGCCAACAGGCAAAAAGTCAGATGTTAACGCCTGAGCAAAAGGCTGACGAAACCGTAACAAAACTGAAAACTGAAATTACCCTGACAGATGAGCAAGCTACAAAAGTAAAGACTATTACAGTAGACAGGGTGAATAAAATTACTGCCAATCATAAAAAATACGGATCGGATAGAGTAAGAATTCAGGCCGCAAATAAAATGGTTATGGATGAATGGGAAGGACAGTTAAAAACAATCGTTACTCCTGAACAATATGAAAAATATCTTTCTACCAAATAAATATTAAAATCATGTGGCACGCTTGAATATTGAGCTTCGCCACATGATTTGTCATTCTTTACTTACTTTCAGTTGCCTGCAAAACTTTTAGCTTTTGTATTTCTACTAAAATTGCTTTCCCTACTTCTGTTGCTGAGGCAGGATTTTGCCCTGTCACTACCCTCTGATCCGAAACTACATGTATTTGCCAAAGGCCTGACTTTTCAAACTTTGCTCCTCTTTCTTTTAATTTTTGTTCAAGAAGAAACGGAACTACTTCACTTAATCCAACAGCATTTTCTTCCTCATTGGTAAATGCATTTATCTTCTTGCCATCTACAAGGTATTTCCCATTACTAAGTTTAATATTAACCAAACCTGCTGGACCATGGCAAACAGCACTTACCACACCATTCTGCTCATAAATATTAGCAGCAATTTTAGCCAGCTCAGTATTATCTGCAAAATCCCACATTGTACCATGGCCTCCGGCATAAAATATAGCGAGGTATTTCTCCGGATCCACTTCTGAGGGCTTCATTGTATGTTCTAGCTTATACTTGTACTCTGTATTTTCCCAGAATTTTTTATTGATCGGATCTTCAAGATCAAAGCCATCTACAGGAGGCTTTCCTCCTTTTGGACTTACAAAATCAATTTCATAACCGGCATCATGCAATATTTCCCAAGGGTGTGCGACTTCACTAAGATAGAACCCTGTAGGTTTGCCTGTATTTCCTTTTTTGTCATGGCTTGTTACCACAAATAGAATTTTTGTCTTCATTTTTCCAGAATTGTTAAGTTGAGCTTTTGTTTGATGATTAGAAAAAATAAGGAGGATCATTAAAACTCCTGCTATAATTCCATGTGCTTTGTTATTCATTTTCGTTCTGTTTAATCTATACAAACAAAACTGAGGAATTTAAATACTATCAGAAAGGACAAAAATCACTGAAAAAGTGTGACATAGATCACATCATGAAGAAAGACGGCTCAACGTTTCCCTGGAGACACCCAGGTAAGAAGCTATAAGGATTTTAGGAAGTCGTTTAATAAGGGAAGGATACAAATCCACAAACTGGTCGTAACGTTCTTTAGCGTTACTATTGAGCAAAGACAGAATTCTTCTCTGCAAAGCAATATACCCCATGTTGGATTTCTTCCTAAAAAAATGCTCAACCTTGTGCATCTCTGCACATATTTTATCTCTGTTTTGTAAAGAAAGAGAAAGTACTTCTATATCTTCAATACAATCAATATTAAGTGTAGCCTTGGACTGACTGAAATAAGCCTGATAATCTGTAATCCACCAGTCTTCCATAGCAAACTGCATGATAGACTCCCGGCCTTCATTGTCAGTATGATAAGCTTTCAAAAGACCTTTTATCACAAAATAATCATTGTTAACAAGGTCTCCCTCCTGGACAAGGAACTGATGCTTTTTAAGTTTTTTTACCGAAAAATGAGAACATATATATTCAAACTCAGAGTCTGTCAGAGATATAATTTTCTCAAAATGTTGTCTTAATTCCTTATACATCTTGCTGCAATATATAGCTTTGTAATTCGTGATATTTCAGAATTATGAAATTAGATAAATATTTACAAGGCTTAAATTTGTGATAATCATTCTAATAAGCATTTATATTTTTACTTCCTGATAAAAAAGTAATTTTTTTCATCAATTTCCGTACTTTAATAAGAGAAAATTTTTAATACTGAAATGGAAGAGAAAGCATTAAAATTTATGAAGATGGCCATTGAGCTTTCTCATTTGGGACACAGAAATAACAAAGGTGGTCCGTTTGGTGCTATTGTAGTCAAAGGTGATGAAGTAGTTGGTAGAGGTTATAATCAGGTTACATCAACAAATGATCCTACAGCACATGCAGAGATAGTTGCCATCAGAGATGCCTGCAAGAATCTGAATAATTTTCAACTTACAGGGTGCGAGATATATACCAGCTGTGAACCTTGCCCGATGTGTCTTGGGGCTATATATTGGGCCAGGCCGGATAAAATATACTTTGGAAATTCACGTGAAGATGCGGCTGCAATTGGTTTTGACGATTCAATGATTTATGATGAGATGAAAAAATTAATAGTGGAAAGAAAAATCCCCATTATGCAGATCGGACAGGAACACGCCATCAAAGTATTTCATGAATGGAAAGCAAAAGGAGATAAAACTGAATATTAGTTATAATAAACCTCATCCCTAGAATATTATGTAGAGATGCCATGCATGGCGTCTCTAAACTTTAATAAAAAACAGCAATAGGAAAAACAGTGCATACAATATTGGTTCTCGTTCATTGTATCCTGGTAAATTGAAGTGAAATGCCAGTGGCTAAAGAGATGCCATGTATGGCGTCTCTACTTGAGCTCAGGCAATGAAATTCCCTTAATCTTACGGTATAGATCCACAGCATAGATATCCGTCATACCTGATACAAAATCCACGACTGACTGTAATCTGAAATAAAGATTATCATCATCCCCCTTATACTTAAACTGTTCAGGAAGCAGACGCATCAGTTTAGGCGATGTAGCCTTATCAGGTTGAGTAATGGCAGGTACAAATTCTTCAAGTATTCCTCCTAGTATCTTATAACCGGCAAGCTCTATCTCTATTGCTGAACGGTAATTGTAAATTTCTTCATTGGAGATTTGTTTCAGTTCCTGAAATGGCTTACTGATATGTCCTCCAAGATCATCAGTAAGACTCTTTTCATATTTTCCGGAAAGAATGGCGTCCCTGTTTTCCCAGAATATATCAGAACATCTTTCAATCAGAATGGAAATAATTTTAGCTCTTAGGAATGCTATCTTCTGTTTGTCATCTACAATAGCATCAACAACCGATTTGATTTTGCTTCTGCTATCCCTCTCTGCATTTTCCTGAAAGAATTCCAGAAGCACTTCAATTGCTTTTTTCAGGGTAATGATCTTTAACCTGTAAGCATCTTCCCAATCTATCAATTGATAGCAGATATCATCCGCTGCCTCTACCAGAAAGACGAATGGGTGGCGGGCATAGATCAATTCACTCCCACTTGAATTTGAGATAAGCCCAAACTCATTGGCTATCTTTAAAAATGTTTCTCTTTCAGAATCAAAGAACCCATATTTCTTGCGGCTTAAAACCTGTTTGCTCATGCCCGCCCCTGACTCACATGGATATTTGATCATAGAAGCAAGCGTGGTATAAGTCAGCCTCATACCACCTGGGGTATTTTCGTTGAAGTGATGCGTCAATAGTCTGAGACCATTGGCATTACCTTCAAAATTGGTGAGATCCTTATATTTATTGTGCGTGAGGTTTTCCCGGATAAAAGATTTTTCTTTATCAGGCAGATTCAGAAAATAGGCTGAGATAGCTTTTTCTCCTGAATGCCCAAATGGCGGATTTCCTATATCATGGGCCAGACAAGCAGCTGAGATAACGGAACCTAGCTCATAGTTATAAAACCTCTGGAAGGATTGGTTATTAGGTTCATGATTTTCAGCAATTCTCTGTCCTATAATACTTCCTAATGACCTGCCCACACAAGCCACTTCAAGACTGTGAGTTAATCTGTTATGCACAAAAATACTTCCCGGCAAAGGAAATACCTGAGTCTTATTCTGCAATCTTCTGAAAGGCGAAGAAAAAATAAGTCTGTCATAATCTATCTGGTAAGGATTTCTTACAGAATCCTGACCTTCTGTGTATTTATGTTCCTGCCCCAGTCTTTTCGGGCTATACAATGTTTTCCAATCAAGCATAATAAGCAATTACGGCAGATAAGTTTACCGCAGTTTATCCTGTAAATTTAAAACTAAATAATCGCTTTACACAACATTCTCCAAATGTTCTAATTTGTAATACTTTAAAGTTGTATTTCAATCTCACTTGCTTATAAGATATTTCCCGCCTTTTATTTATATTTGAAACTGATTCAACCAGCTATATAAAAATGGACAAAAAAAAATACCTTAAACAATACTGGGGCTATGATACCTTTCGCCCCCACCAGGAAACAATAGTAGAACTGGTTTTGCAGAAAAAAGATGTAATGGTCATTATGCCTACAGGAGGAGGTAAATCTCTTTGTTATCAACTCCCAGCAATAATGATGGAAGGTATGGCAATAGTGGTCTCTCCTCTTATATCACTGATGAAGGACCAGGTGGAAGCACTCAAAGCCAATGGTATCGCAGCAGAATTTTATAACAGCAGCCTTCCTTCTGAATATTTGATGTCCATCGAGAGAAACTGTCTCGACGGAAAAGTAAAGTTACTGTATGTATCTCCCGAGAAAGTTGCAAATACTGGTTTCATTCATTTTCTGGAAAGTTTAAAAATCAATCTGATTGCAATTGATGAAGCTCATTGCGTTTCATTCTGGGGCCATGATTTCAGACCGGAATATGCACAGTTAAAACGACTGAAAGAATTTTTTCCTAATGTCCCCTTCATTGCCCTTACTGCAACTGCAGATAAAGTAACAAGAAAAGATATTCTGAACCAACTCGGCATGGAAGACGCCGAGACCTTCATTTCCAGTTTTGACAGACCCAATCTCAGCCTGAAAGTACTACCGGGCAGAGATCGATATAAATACATTTCCAATTTCATTTCAAAAAGAGGAACACAAGCTGGTATTGTCTATTGCCTGAGCAGAAAGGAATGTGAAAAGCTTGCCGGAAAACTGCGTGAAAATGGATTTAATGCTGAATACTATCATGCAGGTATGGACGCAGATGCAAGGTCTAAGATTCAGGAAAATTTTATAAAGGATGAAATCCAAATTATCTGTGCCACCATTGCCTTTGGTATGGGTATTGACAAGCCAAACGTTCGTTGGGTAATACATTACAGCCTTCCCAAGAACATGGAAAATTTTTATCAGGAGATAGGAAGAGCAGGCAGAGATGGATTGGCTTCGGATACTGTTTTATTCTACAGCTTCCGAGATTATACCTGGCAGCTTGACCTGCTTGAGGAAAAAACAGGAGAAAGAAAACAGCTTCAGGTTGCCAAACTTGAGAGAATGAAGCAGTATGCGGAAGCAGATATATGCAGAAGAAGAATTTTATTAAGCTACTTTAATGAAAACACGGAAAAAGATTGTGGCAACTGCGATGTGTGTAAAAATCCTCCATCAAGATTTGAAGGAACTGTGTTTGCACAAAAGGCTCTGTCAGCCATTGCCAGATCAAATGAGAAAATAGCTTTGGGAATGCTCATTGACATTCTGAGAGGTTCAATGAACAAAAACGTTTTAGAGAAAGGCTATCAGCAGATCAAGACATTTGGGGCTGGCAAAGAACTTAGATACGAAGAGTGGAGCGAATACATCATGCAAATGCTGAACATGGGTGTGATAGACATCGCCTATGATGATGGCCATTCATTTAAACTCAATGAAAAAAGCAAGTCTGTTCTCAAAGGAGAAAAATCAGTATCGCTTGTAAAATTCAGGCCTATGGCTGAAAAGATGGCTGAACTGAGTGAAAAGACCAATGAGAAATCTGACAAGGAACTTAGAGATGAGCGCTTATTTGAAAGACTAAAAAAGCTTCGTAAGAGTCTGGCTGACGCTCTCGCAGTTCCAGCCTATATAATCTTTAACGATGCAACACTCACAGAGCTAGTCGCAAGAAAACCAGTGAGTCCGCTTGAACTTAAAGGTATTCAAGGAATCGGAGAAGAGAAATTCAGGAGATATGGTCATGAATTTTTAAATGAGATTATTTCCTTTGTTCAGGAGGAAGCTGGAGAAGGCGCTAAAATAAAAGGAAGTACGTATGTTCTTACCTATGAAATGCTGAAACAAAATCTCAGCATAGAAGAAATTTCTGCCAGACGCAACTTAAATCAGGTAACCATATTTTCACACCTTGCCTATCTTTATGAAAAAGGATATGATATTGATTTAAGGAAATATATCACAGATGTTGAATTGACTGAAATTATTAAAGCAATTAATGTTGTTGGGATAGATAAAAATCAAGTAAAACCAATATTTGAACACTTAAACGGCAAGTATGAATATCATAAAATAAGACTTGCTGCTGCAATTATGACAAAAGAGCTAAGTTCGTAGAGACGCCATGCATGGCGTCTCCCTATCCTGGAACACAACATTTTAATTTATCTGAAACAGGTAGGATAAATCCTTTTTACATATGCTCAGGAATTGAAGAGATTAAACTGAGTTTGAGTTACGCCGTTTGTTAAGCTGAAAATTATTGGTTTTCAACACATTTTTAGTATCACAAAATATTACCGGTAACAATGGAACAATTTTATCAAAAAATTGTTTAGAATCTGTATCAAAAAAATAATCCTATGGACTCTGGAGAAATAAATAATTACCGAGGGAAAGAGGTTATTGTCATTACCAAAGATAATCATCACTATCAGGGACAACTTGTAGGCTTTAAGAACAAACCGGATTCTCAGGAATTTTCTCATCTGTTTATTTTACTCCCTAATACCACATATGTAGACGTACCTTTTGGAGACATTACCGGAATTGAGCCAGGGAGATTTGAAGTTTAAAAAACCTGATTTATAAATCAATTGGTATACAAAAATTCCAATCTTGTATATTAATCTGACGGTTGTCCGAAAACCTTTTTAAATTTGGATAATGAATTCTATATCCATGAAAGAGGTTATTTTCAAGAGAAATTATTTTAAGATTTTTCTTCATATCGTATGGTGGACAATATTTATCCTTTACCCATTTTTTCTGGGGATACCGGTAATGGAAAATATTCTCCTTAAAATCCTTTTCAATACCTCCCTTCTCATTGTATTCTTTTATCTGAACAGTGACTTTCTGATACCGAAGATCCTAACAAAAGGACGTATCGTATTATACCTGTCTTCTGTGTTTTTCATGATTAGCATTATTGTCTCTGCAGATATTTTTACCTCAAGACATTTTAATGTGCATGAAGTGACAAAAATAAAATCTACCAGACCTAATAGGCAATCTAGCTTCCAGCATTATCATCGCCCACCGGACAATCCAATAAGGAAAGCGACAAGACCATTCTTCTCAGCATTATTTATACTTGCACTGAGCACCAGTTATCGTTTGCTCTATGATTACTTTACGAGTGAACGCAAAAGAAATGAACTTGAGAACCAAACCCTTGTTTCAGAGCTTTCTTTCCTCAAGTCACAGGTGAGTCCGCATTTCTTGTTTAACACACTTAATAACATCTATTCTTTATCTCTAAGCAATACACCTAAGGCATCTGAAGCTATATTAAAGTTGTCTCACCTGCTCAGGTATATGCTCTATGAAACCAATGAAACCTCTGTCAACCTTGACAAAGAGATTGATTATATCAATGATTATATTGAGCTTCAAAAGATGCGATTCAGCAATGAAGTCACTATCGAATATAATACCGATGGCGACTTTCAAACAAAAGAGATCGCTCCTATGCTACTGATTCCCTTTATTGAAAATGCCTTCAAGCATGGTATCAGTTATTCCAAAAAATCCGTAATCAAAATTCTGATTGAACTGAAGGATCAGGAATTATTTTTAAAGGTTGAAAATCCATTTGACAAGAATAAAGAGAAAGACAGTTCTTCTGGTATTGGCCTTGTTAATATCCAGAGAAGGCTTGATTTGTTATATCCATCGAGATACACCTTAAAGTTGAATGGTCAGAATGATGTTTTTGTTGTTGAATTAAAAATTAACTTACGGTCATGATTCGCTGTATCGCTATAGATGATGAGCCTCTGGCATTGGACATCATTGAAAATTATATATCCAAACTTCCTGAACTCCAACTGGAAGGCCGTTATACCAATCCTTTGGAAGCACTGGAAGTATTGAATAAGAATACTATCGATCTGCTATTCTTAGATATACAAATGTCGGAGCTTTCAGGCATTCAGCTTCTGAAAGCCTTACCAAATCCTCCTATTGTAATCTTTACTACAGCTTATCAAAAATATGCTTTGGAAGGATATGAGTTAAATGTAGCAGATTATCTCTTAAAGCCTATCCCCTTTGAAAGGTTCTTAAAGGCTGTAAACAAAGTAAAAGATCTACTGTCACTGCAAAAAAGCACTGCAGAACAGAATCCTTTAAAAGACTTCATATTTGTTAAGTCAGATTATCAGATGGTAAAAATAAACCTGGATGATATTATTTACATAGAAGGTTTAAAGGACTATGTAAAAATATTCGCTGGAGCAAAGCCTATCTTCGCTCATCAGAATATGAAGTCTATTGAAAGTAAGCTTACCAATGATTTTCTAAGGATACATAAATCCTATATTATATCATTAAAAAAGATTGAAGCCGTTCAGAAGAACATGGTCAAAATAGCAGGAATAGAGCTGCCTGTGGGAGAAATTTATAAAGAGCAGTTATTTAAGATTATTAATGAGAATAGTTGAGAGAGGCTTATATTATTTTCGATCCAATAAAACTAAAAGGCTGCCTTCTTTACGAAGGCAGCCTTTTAGTTTTATCGTATGCCTTTGGAGGTGAGCTTTGGGTCCACATCCCTATTCGGGAAAATGAATTTTGAATATTACTCCAAAAATGAATATTTTAGTAGAGAAAAATGATCAATATGTACATCTGTGTACACATATATTAACAGTTAGCACAATTATTGATCGGAGTACAATTTATGACAAAATATTTATTGGGACTGTGGACATTGTTTTTAATGAGTTGTGGAAGTGGAATACCATCTGACTATGCGACTCGTTCGACAGTTGACCCAAGCGAGCTAAAATTTAAGAAGGGAGATTGCCTTGAATTTAAAATCGACAGTTTGACTTATGGAGTTGGTGTAGTCTTTGATTTTTCAAAGGACGAGAGTGGAATTTGGTACGGATTACTTTTGACGAATTACGAATCAAGAAACAAGCCTACAATTGACTCTATTCTTAATAGAAGATTTCTTGGACGAAAAATTCAAAGTTCACTAAACGACAAAGGCTTTGAGATTGGAATAGATGCAGAGTATATCCTTGACAGTTTATTGACAGACAATTTCTCACTTGTAGGTAATCTGTCTTTAAATGACAAAGTGAAACTTGGTTCTGAAGGCGCTTCATCTGACATGGAGGGACTAATTCAGAAACTAAAAAATGGAAAAGAAAGACGACTTAGTCCACCTGACGACTATCGAGAACACTTAACAAAGTCGGATAACTTCAGACCTGACGAATATTTTGACGTAAAGGACTTTGTTGAGAAATGAGTAAAAGAAATGGTGCTAACAAGAAGGTATGTAGCATTGCGGAGGGAGCATAAAGTTGTAGTTTTGTTTTCATATCCTTGGCTGGGAATAGTTGAGAAGCTTCAATTTTCATCAATGAAGCTTCTCAACCTAAAGCGTTTACGAAACACCCAGATGGCTTAAACTATTCTCTTATAAAATCGTATTTTTTAGAATATCTCGTCTATTTCTTATATTTGACTTTTGTTTTTATTGTATCTAATATATTTTACATATCGTTTTTTATTTTTTTACAATCTATTTTAAATCTATGAAGTTTAAAATTCTTACAGTAAGCGCATTAGCTCTTGCATTGCATGGCTATGCTCAAAATCCGCAACCCTCAATAATCTCCGGAGGATATGATATTTCCGGCATTTGTACAGAAGGTAAAGTATATGCTTGGGGACAAAACCAATATGGAACATTAGGTACCGGACAAAATGCTCCAATTATTACCCAACCAACTCAGGTGCCTTTTCCAACTGGAGTTTCAATTAAGCAATTAAGTCCAGGATCTGGAAGTCATTTCCTTGCAGTGGATTGCAAAGGAAATGCCTGGGCATGGAGTACCATGAATGAATCAGGGCAATTGGGAAATGGTACAAATTCTATTCCGACCATTGTAGCCCCAGCCAAAGTGAAGGCTGGATCGGGACCGGCAGACAGTGAAGGTAACTTAACGAATGTGAGCTCTGTTGCAGGAGGTTCATCTAATAGTTTTGCACTTCTAACTGATGGTAAACTTGTTGCCTGGGGTTCGAATTTTATGGGGGCTTTTGGTGGAAATAATGGAATGCTGGGTAATAATACTGAAATTGATAGCTATACTCCTGTTTATGTTTTAAATGGCGAAAAAGCGGCAGGGAGTTCATATGCTCAGTTAGAAAAAGTTATTCAAGTTCAGGCAGGTGAATCAGTTGCATACGCGTTAGTTAGCGATGGCAATGGCACTGGAACTGTGTATTCATGGGGTAATGGCGGTAATGGTGAACTTGGAAGATCTCCTAATGGAGGGCCTTATAGCATTAGTTCTGACGGTAGCGGACTCGTAAGTGGTAAAAGTACAGTGGCTCGTCCTGTAGCTTTTAGAGATGGAAAACCCTTAAAGAATATAGTTTCTATAGCAGCAGGTGATGTATTTTGTCTTGCCCTGGATGTAGAAGGAAATGTTTGGGCTTGGGGAAATAATGCATGGGGTGGTTGCACAGGACAAGGCGCTAGTTTTTCAGGGGCACATACTGAGCCAAGAAAAGTAATTAAAGGGGATGTGACAGGAAGCGGTACAGATGGAATTTACCTAAAGGCAAAGTCTATAGCTGCAGGACAAGGTATAGGAATGGCAGTTACTTTAGATGGAAAACCGGTTTCCTGGGGAAACAATGGACCAACTTTTGGAGGTATATTAGGAAATGGAATTATAAATGTTTCCAGTATTCCTTATCCTGTTTATATTATAAATTCTGCAGGTGTTACAGATAAAGATGTTGTATCCATCAGCAGAAGCGATTTGGGAGGATTTTACACCAAGTCAGATAATTCTATAATGACTTGGGGTGTTAATAATTTTGGTCAACTTGGTATTGGATCTACAACACCCCAATATAGAGCCGTGAAAATAACTCTTCCAGCCAATACACCTGACCCTGCACCATATGTATTTATTCCTTCATCAGATACAATACTTTGTGAGAAAAAAATGCCTTTAAACGGGATCACCTTAAATACTAATTTTAATATATCTACAAATGCTGCTAGCTATAAAGTAACTTGGTTTAAAAATGGAGTAATTATATCCGATAAACTAAATGCATCGACAGGACAAACTTTAAAAGTAGAGAGTGCGGCCTCTTATGTAGCAAAAATTGAATACGTTGGTACTAATATTGGTTGTCAATCCTATCCTGCAGCAACAGATACTTTTACTGTAAAGGCATATCCTGCCTCTTTCACGGTTCCAGGTGATTTGATTTACTGTTCTCCTAATTATACAGTATATGTTAACCCTGCCAATCCAAGTTTAAAATCTCAATATTATTGGTATCCAAATAGTAGCAGCACCTTACCAATTGGAAAGTCAAACGGAAATGATCTTGTTGCTTTAAAAGAAAGTGATCTTTTTAAGGTAGGAGATAATGATGTTTCAGTGTGGGTTGAAGAAGCAATTAGTGCAAGAGGAATTGTTGGTCCTGCCAATAATAATTTTGGAACTTGCCAGGGTAACTATCTGCCCTTGGATCAAGCAAAGTCAATAGATGTGCTTATAAAAGTTTTTGAGGATATAACAATAGATAGTATAGATGTATATCAAAAAGAATTTATTGCCAATAATGTGAATACTAAATGGCAGTTTAGCCTTTACGACACAAAGCCATTCCCTGGAAGTGGAGCGTTAATCAGAAATAACAAAATTTCAGATGCACCACTTTATCTCAGTACAAGTTCTGCTACTGCCAATGAGACATTAAGAAGGATTCCGGTTGGTTTAAGTTTAAAAGGTAGTAAAACAGGAGTTACTTACGCTCTTGCTCTTACATCAGGTGGTGTAGTTCAATACTATCAGAATTGTCAGGCAAGTTATCCATATAATGATAATATACCGAATGCCGAGATTGTTCAGTGGACAGGATCTGATCAATTTGGGACTCCTCCTCCAAACGTAAATCAATACGGACATTATATGTTCAATATGCAATTTTCAGTAGCGCAGAAATATTGTAACAGAGTACCTGTTACTTTAAGTAATGGATGCATTACATCTACACTTACTGGTACTACAAATAATAACACAGCTGTGATGCCGAATCCATTTCAGGATCGTTTTTCTTTAAAGACAAATGGAGCATCTAAGTATTCAGTTGTGAATGCCAGTGGAATCTTAATTGAAGAGAGTAAGGTTTCGGGAGATTCTCCTGTGGTATTAGGAGATCATTGGCCAAAAGGATTGTATTTAATTCAACTATACTCTGAAAGCGGAATATCAATTCAAAAGGTGATTAAAGAATAGATAAATACTCTACAGTTGATTTAAGAGAAATAATTCAACTGATGCCTTCGCTTGAAGCGAAGGCATCAGTTGAATTAAGCCAGATTATTAACTTACGGGTTGTTACCTTCCATTAACTTCATTTAGCAAACTGGCTATTAAAAATCTTTCCTAATTCAGTATTATTTTTTTAATACTTTGGAAATGCGCATTCCTGATGCTGTAATAACTTTTACAACATAGATACCTGATTCCATTGGTAATTCTGATAAATCCGTTTCAATAATACCATTGGAATCTATTTGCCTTTTTCCTGAATAGCATTCCTTTCCATTCAAATCTGTAATGGAAATTAAAGCTACTTCATCAATGTCATCAATCTTGATTGACATATTGTCTATAACAGGATTAGGGTAAATTACCATTGCAGAATAACTGGTGTTTGGTTTAATTGTGGAGGTGATATCTCTTTTTATGACATGAAGAGTAATGGTAGCAGGCAAATTATTACTATCGCTAACAGTGGTAGCTTTTATTTTGTAAACACCTTCCTGATTTGGCCATTGCAGATAGTCACCTGAGCTATAATCACCAAGTGTATGTGGAGCTGAAGTGGCTGTTTTATAGAGAGTGCCATTAAGATAGAATTGCACTGAAGTAAACGTGCCAAAAGGATTTGCTCTGATATTTACAGATTCATCCGTGTAAACAGTATCCACTGATTTTAGTGAACGAATATCGGCTTCAGTTGCTGCATTTACAAGAGTGAGAGAGGTTGTTCCTGATTGAAAGGGAGAATATTTATAGAATTCATAGATGGTATTGGTGTAATCGTCTTCGGACTCATTAAATTTTACCTCTTCAGTCTGAAGGGTATAATAAACATCATTACCTGCGGGAATTATACTCCCGATATCAGGCATTCTTAGAGTATCCGTATCGGTATCCGGATATTCTGTGATGAATTTGAATGAATCATTGTTGCTGTTGAATACCCACAGTTTTTTTCCACCTTCTGAAGTTATTATTAAATCGCCTATTGTACAGTATGTACCCAGGACTTTATCAAATGCTCTGACAAGTTGAGGAGAGGATATTCCGTCTGTTCTCCATAGTTCATTGTTATTAAAAATGTAGAGTTTGTCGTTTAAAGGTCTGACATCAACGATGCCATCCATAAATTCTGTCGTACCAGCTTCTGTGCCGTCGGTTCTAAAGAGTCTGTAAGGATTTGAAACCGTAAAATAGTAATATCCATTAAACTCATAACCGGAATTGCTATAGCCCCAACCTACAGAACCAGTCGGGCCAGGATTAATATCTTTAATTAGTTGAGTATTCCCGGCTTCATCTAGTTTCCAGGGCTCTCTTCCATGAGCTGAGTCTATTACTTCAAGCATGGCATAATCACCAAAAGAATTAAGGTAGTTCATATAATCAAATGAACGTAATAAGGTTGTTCCTGAGGTTGTACCATCACTTTTCCATAATTGATGTTGAAAGACGATAAACAAGGTATTTTTTATATAGAATAAGGCATCAGCACTGCCAGACGTAGTTGTAGGAGCCAAATCTTTTATTTGTACTGTACCAGCCTCAGTTCCGTCAGTTTTATAAAGGCGGTCCGCAACCAAAAAATAGGTAGTTCCATTCCAGTAATAGAGGTTGCTGATTGAATTTTCGTTTGCCGGGGTGAATATTTTCACTGGCACTGTGCCTGAAACTGTACCGTCAGATTTCCATAATTGATTTATATATCCACCATCACCGTCAACTGTGAAATATAGGACATTGTCTGAAGCTATCTGCTCCCTGACCTGATTCTGAGTTCCGAATGATGTTAATTTGAGGGTAGATTCGGGTGTTCCATTTGTTTTCCAAAGATTACCATCTTCGAAAAGAACGGTGGAGTTTATTTTAAAGCATTGTCCTGAAACTCCCAAATTGGCAAGCTTTTGAGGCTGAGCCATTGTAATATGAATTGTCCCAAAGAATAAAGTGAATAAAAGTAGTTTTTTAATCATAGCTGGTTTGTTTAGGTTGAATCAATAAAACTTAATGAGGAGATGTGTTGTATTTCCAAACATGGATTATTAAGCGTCTCCATGAATGAAACTAAGCCCATCTCTTTTTTTAAATAAATTATTGCTAATGATATTTTAACTGGGGTTACACTTGAATGTTTAAACGTTAAAGGATTGATCATACCCGTCCTGTTGAAATGGGACCCAGATAATTTTTTCTGTGGAGGCACGATCTTGTAAAGCATGCCCTCTCTCTCCCAAGCTCAACAAGTCTCAATAAAAATTAAACAATTTAACCAGCACCTTTTTGGATATTTTGGATATTAAAAATCTTATCTCGGACACACTGAAATATCAATTGCAACATAATTATCTCCTTCTCTTGTCCCGGTATAAGCTCCCCTTAATTCCAGGCCATGTACACCTTCAATCAGGGTAGGTCAAGTAGAAATTTGGCAAATATTATGTAGAGTGATTAGGAAAGAATATATTCACAGGCCGAAAAAGGACATTCTCTAAAACAGACCTTTTTCCATTCTTTATTAACGGTTTTAATGCAAACACTTCAACAATTACAATCAGGTCAACTTCACGGATCCAAAAGCATCAAACTTTCTTGTGGTCTTTCAGAATTCCCTTCCGAAATATTCGAACTAGCTGATACGCTGGAGATACTTGACCTATCAGGTAACAAGCTCTCAAGTTTACCAGCTGATTTTGGTCGCTTGAAAAATCTAAAGATTGCGTTCTTTTCTGACAACCTCTTTACCACATATCCAACAGTTTTACCCCATTGTCCAAATTTGGAAATGGTCGGTTTTAAAGCCAACCAGATTGTTAACATTCCTGCAGAAGCACTTTCACCCCATTTGCGCTGGCTGATCCTGACGAATAATAAAATAGAGTCTATTCCAGCTTCTATTGGGCTATGTACTCGTTTGCAGAAATGCATGTTGGCAGGCAACCGATTGAAAGAATTGCCTATCGAAATGGCTCATTGTAAGAATATTGAACTACTTCGTATTTCGGCTAACCGTTTTGAAGCATTGCCTTCATGGTTACTTAGCTTGCCAAAACTATCATGGCTCGCTATTGCAGGCAATCCATTCTGCCAGGAAAGTCAACGAGAAGATCATCTGGCCGAAATCGCCTGGGAAGACCTAGAAATAAAAGAACAACTGGGTGAGGGAGCTTCGGGTAACATCTCGCAAGCTGTTTGGCAAAAACAGCCTCCCTTGGAAGTAGCGGTAAAAATATTCAAAGGCGAAGTAACCAGCGATGGCCTGCCTTCGGACGAGATGAAGGCGACTATAGCAGCAGGTACACATCCGAATTTGGTACAGATATTGGGCAAAATAAACCATCATCCCGAACTAAAACAGGGTTTGGTGCTGAGGCTCATTCCTTCCCACTATACCAACCTTGCCGGGCCTCCAAGCTATGAATCCTGTACCAGAGATAATTATACCGAAGGAACAAGTTTTACAGTAAATGCACTGGTGAATATTGCTGCTGGTATGGCTTCTGTTTGCACCCATCTTCATGCCCGAGGTCTGATGCATGGGGACTTCTATGCCCACAATATATTGATAGACCACGAAGCCCACGCCCTTTTGGGTGACTTTGGTGCAGGAGTTTTATACGACATTAGCTCTGAAGTAGCACCCGCATTGGAACGTCTGGAAGTAAGAGCTTATGGCTGTTTGCTGGAAGATTTATTGAATCATATCACTTCTACTGATGTTGATTTGCCAATAGTCAAGAACTTTACACAGCTAAAAAACGAGTGCATGCAAGCAGAGGTGATGAACAGGCCAGGTTTTGATGAAATTAGTAAAAGGATACAAGCAATGGTACCAATATCTAACTAGCCATCCATTAAAAAAGAAGTTGATATATGGATAAATCTGAAAAAGATCTACTCACATACCAACTTCAATATAATAATATTAGAAACTTTAATTTGTCTTATAAAATTTAAACTGACACAGTTTAAATTACACTCCTGCTTTATTTAACAACAAGTTTGTCTGTATAGCTACCATCTTCAGTAAATATCTGTAATATATATATACCTGGCGCAAGGGTTGATATATCTGCCATGTTATTGTCTTGTAACGTTAGCTTGTTGTTAACACCCATTCCATTTACAGCAAATATCTCTTTTACATTAGCACCTGAGTTAATTTCTATAAATCCAGATTCAGCAGGGTTTGGTGAAACAGTTACTGTTTTAACAGCATTCAGATTGCCTGTTTCAACCTCATCTGCAGATCTGAAGAAATTATGTCCCTGGAAGTATTGCCCATTGAATTGATCAAAACCGTATGCTACAGCTCCACCTGCCTCATCGTTTGATGAAGTAAAACATGGATCAACAAGATCCGGCCAGTCATAACCAAATGCACCAGCAGCCACTACGTTGTTTGAAAGGTCGACAGACCAGCCCATTCTTGCTCCCGCCTGGGTTAGTCCTGCAGCAGACCTGCGAACCCATGGACTTGCAGAAGTACCGGCTCTTTCAAGTTGTACTACTCTTCCACCATCTACAAACTGGCCGTAAACCGCTTTAGTGCCTTCAATGGCTACATCCAATATATCACCAGATGACTGGATCACCTGGTCATCCTGCCAGCCTCCGCTCACTAGTTTTATAAGGTGAACAACATTACCCACTGTACCAATGATTGCTCTGTCATTGGATATGTCCACAGTTGTTCCATACCTGCCGTCCTGAATACCAAATCCTCCGGCAATTCCGCTATTCAATGTCCAGTTGTTTCCTCCTGTGTTATGATAGATGTTGACAGAACCATTAGTACCTTGCGATGTCGGAAAGTCATTAGGTGCACCCACGATTATTTTCGTTTCATCATTGCTTATTGCAACAGAAGCCCCAAACCCACTTTCCAGGCCATTGTTAGGCGCAACAAGAGTAGATACATGGTTCCAGTTACCATTCACCAGTTTGTATATAAAAACAGCACCGCAATCAATTCCATTGACGTTTGCTCTTTTCGCACCAACTACAAGAGTATTTCTGCCCAATGCAACCGCGCCTCCGAAGTTGTTTGCAGCTCCAGGGGTGATGTTGGCATTCGTTGGCATTTTTAGTTTCTTGAAAACTGATGAACTGAACTCCCCCGTGTTGTCTTTCTTTACAAGCAATACTGCGCCGGTAGTGCTGTCATTTGACGCACCAATTGCAAGCCATTCAGCCGCTACGGCTACCGATTGTCCTAATTTGGAGCCAATTTCAAAATTGTGTACAAAAACAGAAGTACCTTCATATTTTCTGATTACTTGGCCATCTTTGTACAAGACTGCTCCACCTGTCATCTGAAATCTCCCCTGACAATCAGTTGCAGGATTTTTGTCGTCATCCGGTGCACCTACAAGAATGTAGTTGTCAAACTTTGAAATAGAAGCACCAAAGTTATCACCAGCACTCAGCGAGGAATGCTTTGGAAGTATAAAGTTATCAGCAACTCCTTGTGCCGATGCAGTGCCAGCAATACTTGCAAGAAGTATTGCTGTAGTTAAGATGTTTTTTTTCATTATTATAGGTTGATTTTTTTATAAATGTATTAAGCGTCGGATTAGAATAATTAATCATTTTAAGAACACATCTTATTGCTTAATAAAAGAGTCGTATGAAATGAGATGTGCTACCCTGGCAATAAAGAATCATCGAAATGCAGCTGGCACGCGCTTATAGCGCGTGCCAGCTGCATTTCGATGCAAGGACAAATGTCTATTAATTTGTAAATTTGCATACAAAAAAGTGTTCTGTATAAACTGCCGAAGCCATGTTTATAAAGAGCATACAAAAATCAGTTTCTAACAACTGGATGATTTTGCCTTAGTTTCAGTGGAAGTATTGCATTCACATGAATCTCCTATTTATAATCTTATCTCGAACACACTGATAATATCAATTGCGTCATAATTATCTCATTCTCTTGTACCGGATTTTAAAAGAATATATATAGTATTCTTAGAGCAAATACAATATTCAAAATTTATTAACTAGGAAAATAGAATTCCTATATAGGGAAAGAGAATTCTTACATAGGAAAAGAGGATTCCAACATAGGAAAAGAAGATTCCTACGTAGCAAAAGAAAATTTCTACATAGCAAAAGAGATTTCCTACATAGCAAAAGAGATTTCCTACATAGGAGAAGAGGATTCCTACATAGGAAAAGAGGATTCCTATATAGGAAAAGAGGATTCCTACATAGGAAAAGAGATTTCCTACATATGAAAAGAGATTTCCTACATAGGAAAAGAGGATTCCTACATAGGAAAAGAGGATTCCTACATAGGACTTCTAAATTTCGTTAGGGATTGTAATTGAGTGATGATGAAAGCATTCAATACAAATTTTCATAGTAGACTCCTGATGTATTCATGTTAATAAAGCCACAATCTGCTTTTGTAAATCAATTCCCCCAATACATGAAGTAAGAATCAGATTCATGACGGCCTCTGATATATTTGATTACCCCTTGGTATTTATTAAAAATAATTTTAACGAAAGCCATTGGAGATTCACTTAAACAAAAAAACTATGAGAACAAAAAAAACAATCTGGCCCACCCTGCTGGCCTTTGTGATGCTGGCTTACCAGGGCATAGCTCAGACTATAGTGGTAAAAGGCCTTACAGTGGCTGTTGACATGCCGTCTGCACCATTTCCCGAATCGGCAGACTCTGTTTCAAAAATGATGAATCAGCCAGGATTTGCAGGCTGGGGCCAGAAGGGATCGGTACGTGATTTTTATTACACACAATCTGATGGAAAATATTTGTTGACCAGTACTACAATCAAAGTACATCTTGCCTCTGGCGACCTTAAAGACCTTCCAGCTGCAATTAACGAGCAATATCCAGCAGGATTTACAGATCTTACTCTAAACCCTGACAATTCTATATTCCACTTTAACGTATTGACCAAAGTAGGTGGAGGAGCCTGGGCATTCGGCCCACAAGGTAATCACACTGTAAAAAATAACGGTGTGAATGTAAATCTCGGCTGGGGTCACCTTGTGAATTATGCCCAAGGACAGAAACCTGAAATCAGTGTTATATGCCATGAGGCAGGACATAATATATTTGGATGGCCCGACCATTACCAGACTGCCTGGTCCAATCTGGGAAATTATTGTATAATGGGAATGGGAGGAAGCGAATTTGAGCCGACTGCAGTCAATCCCGGACTAAGATTGCAGAAGAACTGGATAAACAATGTGATTGAAATAGGGAATAAAAGCTACGACACAACAATCACTGCTGTATCCAACAGCTACAATACCATTTTTAAATACACCAATCCATACAACCCTAAAGAATATCTGTTGATACATCCTCAGGTTTATGGAAAATATTATCCTGAAAGAGTAAGATGGGATGGAATTGTAGACCAGGGACTGGCTATCTGGTATGTAGATGAACTAGGCGGGCCCGAACTCCAGGGTCAACAGGAAGATTATTTTGTTAAATTAATAGCTGCCGACAATCAGATCGATCTGAATAACGAGGCTGTCGGTGCTCGAATTTTTCAGGGAGGCGGACTTGCTTATACCAGAACCAGTGGTGATTATGATGATCTTTTCGATAACGTAAAAAATACATTTCCCAATGGTACTCCATTCCGTTGGAAAGACGGAGGTGAATTTGGACTGCACATTGGAAATATATCTGCACCTGGCGCCACTATGACATTCACAGTTTATGCAAGAGCCAATACATTTATAGCACGCTCGGACCAGAATGGTACTATCTCACCCAAAGGAGTCATTAACGCAACCAATCAGGTATTTACATTTTTACCAAACCCCGGTTACGAAATTAATACAGTAAAAGTAAATGGCGCTTCAGTAACTCCTACAGGAAACCAATACACACTTACAGGTACAAGCGGTTCTAAAACCATTGAGGTAACATATAAAAGAAAATCCACCCAGACTCCTCTGCCTTCAGGCTGGGCCAGTACAGACATTGGTGTAAACTCACAATCTGGCTTTGGTGCAGAAAATGCAGGAAAATTCTATATCGAATCTTATGGCAGCTATGTTCAGGGCATAACAGACAACTGTAACTTCTTGTATCAGGCAGTAACAGGAGATGTTACACTTATTGCACGCTTAGCAGAACACAACAGACCAACATGGGAAATAAACAAGATCGGGCTTATGCTCAGGGCATCCCTTGCTACAGATGGAATTCAATCTATGATTTCAAGAATTCCATTCAAAGGAGTATTGGCTGAACAGCGTACCTCTTCAGGCACAGCTATTGCATCAAATCCTGATCACATTGAGGGCCTGCACGTATATGAGCTTTATAACTACCTTAAAATACAAAGAAGCGGGAACAATGTTACCACCTCCTGCTCACTCGATGGTATAACCTGGAAAGTAATGTCAGCACAGACATTAAGTCTGCCTCAACAGGTTTATATAGGTCTTTTTAGCACAGGTGCAAAAGACGGCTATGCCGCCAGAGCTACCTTTGACAATGTACAGTTAAACATTGTCAATAGCTGCATATTTGCCGGTTCGAAGCTTACAGGAACAAGCATCGGAGATGACGGATCATGGAACAATTCAGACGCAACACGTGAGAAAGCTTTTGATAATAATATTCAGACATATTATGATGCTCTGCAAAATGTTGCATGGACAGGTCTGGACCTTGGTTCAGAATTTAAAGTAACCGGAATCAGGTTTGTTCCGAGAGAAGGGCTGACCTATCGTATGATCGGAGGTAAATTCCAGGGAAGCAATACTGCAGATTTCACTTCGTTTACAGATCTACACACTGTAACAGCAGATCCTGCATATGAGTGGAATTGCGCAGCTGTTTCAAATACATCTTCATTCAGATATGTCAGATACTTGGGCCCGGTGGATGGAGCAGGAAATGTTTCTGAAATAGAATTTATCGGATCACCTGCAATCAACCTTCCTCCTACTGTAAGTATCACAAGCCCGGGCCCCAATGCAAGCTTTAATGCTCCGGCTAATATTACAATTGTTGCCAATGCAGCAGATGCAAACGGAACAGTTTCTAAAGTGGAATTCTACAATGGAACTACTTTATTAGGTACAGATAATACATCTCCATATAGCTATTTCTGGTCTAACGTAGCTGCGGGTACATATTCAATTACTGCAAAAGCAACGGATAATGCAGGGGCAACAACTTCACATACTGTTTCTAATATCATTGTCGTTCCCAACCCTCCTCCTACTGTAAGCATTATAAGTCCTGCCGCAAATGCAAGCTTTAATGCCCCGGCAACTATTACAATTACAGCAAATGCTGCCGATGCAAATGGTGCGGTGTCTAAAGTAGAATTCTTCAACGGCACTACTTTAATTGGAACAGACATTACATCACCATACACTTATACATGGTCAAATGTAGCCGCAGGTACATATTCCATTACTGCAAAATCAACGGACAACCTTGGAGCAGTTGCATCACATATTATTTCTAATATAACAGTAATCAACCCTTCTGGAGGTGATATTACAGGTCCAAACTGTGGAGCCAACAATTCAGTTCTTCAATTTGAAGTAGCAGCATCTAAAAGAGTAAACGCTTATAATTACAACTGGTGGTTTGATGGGTCAGCACAAGGTATAGCTGTAGTATCTTCTACAGAAAATTATAAGGCAAAATTAAACACAGGTAATAATTTCAGCTCTGGTCAGGTTTGTGTCGGAATCTCTTATAACGGAGCACCTTATTACTTACAAATCTGTAAAAGTGTTTCCAAATGCACAGGTGCAAGAGAAGATGAATCTGATATGATCGGAAATACTATGGGTGCAGTGACTTATCAGAATCCATTTACCAGCTCTACTACTATTACATTTCCGAATGCCAATCAGTCTGCAAACATACAAGTATTTAATGCAGCTGGTTCAATCATTATAGAAACTGCAGCGATAGGTTCATTTGAGTTTGGAAATAACCTAAAGCCAGGCTTCTATTTTGTGAGATTAAACTTTGATGGCAGAACAGAGACAGTAAAGCTAATCAAGGAATAAAACAATAATACTGTTTGAAGATTTAATAAGGCAGGAAGTAGTTAAAATGCTTCCTGCTTTTTATATCTGTATATACTACTCTTCTTGACTCCGTAATCTCAATATACAGGAAAAGTTACAATGCTAAAACTTATGAATAATGTTCCTCACGCAAGGGTAATGCAGGTTAAATTACTCCGTGAGCCATTGCTTTTGTCAGAAGTTCACCGGTAGTTTTTACATCCATCTTTTTTAACATATTTTTCCTGTGATTGTAAACTGTGTGTTTACTAATGAACAGAGCATTGGAAATCTCTTTGCTGCTCATCCCTTCACCTATCATAGTTAAAACTTCTCTTTCTCTTGCAGAGAGATCAAAAGGATCACTACCGCAGAGAAAAGATAGCACACTCGTGTTGCGGAATATACCGTTTGCGTCACGTTTTGCGAGTACAAGATTTATCGTCTCGTCTTTTTTTATATCGGTGATATCAAACATCATCTTAAGACCAAACAGGATTTTGTTGTTTTCATCAGTATGCAACACTTTCATCTGATGCAAACACCAGCCTTCTGTACCGTCAATTCTTATAAACCTGGTTGAATAAGATACTCTAACATCTTCAATAATTCCAGCATCCGCGCTTTTTTGAAAAAAATCAAACATTGTCGGGAAGATTTTATGGATAATTATATCCGCATGTGCAGATGGAAAAATGGAAATAGTTTTAACAAATCCAGATTCATAAAATTCTGCTCTTTTATGTCCGGTAATTTCTTCAAAATTTTCACTCAGGAAAACATATTCCTTAGTCTGAAAATCCGTAATCGCGACAACCCCAGCACTATTCTTAAGAAATTCATAGAAGGCAGGATTCCTGAGCAGAGTTTCTCTATCTCTTCTGCTAAGCTCTTCTTTACTTGAGAATTTATTCACAAGGTGGTTAAGCTCATTTTGCATCTGATAATATGATCTGTTTCCCAAAATTGGCCGAGTGATTGTGCTCATGATATAGTTTTTGTAAGTCAAATTGCAAAAGAAAATCCATTTTTGCAGGTAATTGTTGGATAATTTAAGAACGACTACTCTAATTGTAGCCAGAATATGACTTAACTCACATAATAAAAGCAAGAACCAAAAGAACCTCAAAAGAAAGAGAACAAAAAAAAGACTGCGAAAATTTTCCAGTCTCATTTTTGAAGGTGTCTTGCTCACAAGGAGGCATCTATCTTTACGATCAATCCTATCCCTCTAATGCTATAAATCTTATAAGCCAGTTTTTATTTTTATTAAATTAGAAAAAAAATCTTTCGATAAAGTTCCTTCCCATCTTTACTTATTATAAAAATCCATTGTCCTTTTACTACTTCATTTTCTCCTTCAAGTGTATAATTAGAATATGTATATGAATTAGTTACTTTAGGAGCATTATAAGTTAATTCTTTTAAGGTCTTACCTTTTTGATCCTTCATTCCATCAGGAAATATCCATGTAATCTGTATAATAGTATTTTCTTTTTGGTTGCTAATCAATTCGTATTCTATGCCAAATTGTGCCCCTAATTTTGCATTAATAGTATCTGTCCGTTCAGTTATTTGTAGCTGATATGATGTAGTATTATGATGTCCACTTGGTGAATTTTTCATTTTAGACTCATATTGTTTTTCAGTCCTGGATTCCCCATAATTTATCTCCCTAACTTTTAAAACTTTTTCACCTTGAGCAATTATAGTCTGGGGGTTAATTAAAGCTAATATTCCGATAGTAAGAATTAAAATTTGTTTCATATATTTATTAAAACTGCGTATAATAGTTTAGGTCTTGCCGGAAGCATTAACGTTCATGTGAACAATTTAATATACATTATCATCATTTAAAAATCTTCTCGACAACAAATGTTTCCGATTGCTCCCCAGGCCGCAAAATCGTTCTGCTAACTAACATTTCCTTCTCATCGAATCGATTAACAAAAATGATCAGACCTGATAAATAACCATCAGCCTCTACTCGAATTGAGTCAACCTTATTATCTGTAAAATAAAAGATCTCCTTTCTTTTTTCGCTTATTATCTTTCCCCTTTTGAAAAGGCTGACAATGGAATCAGGTATAGAACCCGATCCCGAATAAAATACTTTTTTTGTAAATAGACTTTTATATAAATCTCCATAGTCTATTCCTTCTGCCGCAGAAACTCTTCCAAGTGAATCAAGGTAGAAAATTGTAGTATCCGTTTTAAAATCATCAACTCTTGAATACTGGTAAATTTTATCAGAGCTATCTTTATAACTATGTGAAATATCCCAATCTCTACATGAAATGATGCTCCCTCTCAATCTTCTATAATTGCTGTCATAATTGGAAGAATACGAAGCTCTCATGCCTAAAGTACGATAAGTGATATTTTTATTCTCACAACTCACATACATTGAGTTGATATAGATTCTTCCGACTCTTGAAGACTCATTTTTTTTAATAATCTTCTGCACAAAAGGATCAAGCTCGCACTTTATACATCTAAGACCTAGAGAATCATTATTAAGAAAAGTTAAAGGGAAATTAATTACAGGAAATTCCTGATTGAGATTTACAAGCAAAAAACTTCTCTGGTCAGACTTAATAACCTTGTTCTTCTTTGCAGAACAACCAGCGACTGCTATAACCAATAAAAAAGTTATAATTCTCCTGAACATGATTTACATAAAATGTAATAAACAAAATATGTTCCCATACTCACTCTCCTCTTCCCTTCGAAGCTGCCAGCACTTTCTTAAATATCACGGGGAAACTTTTCTCCAGAAACACTCCCGATTGCTTATTTGGATCAACAACCCTTGTATTGTGATTCACTGCTATAACAGTATTAAGAGCTGGTATTATAAAAATAAATTGCCCTCCATATCCAATTGCATACCTGACTTCATACCCCTCAAAGTCCGCGCTGTACCAGCAAAAATTATAATATGAATTTTTCAATCCCCATGGCGCAAGCATCTTTTTCTCTTTGGGAAAAACCTGTTCTATGTATTTTTGAGATATTAAAACTTTGCTCTTATGTGTTCCCTTATTCAGGATTAGCCTGGCAATTTTAAGCATGTCGTCTGTCTTAAACTGAACAGCAGTTCCTCCTCCATCATAGAAACCATCATGAAGTTTAACCCATTTATGATCAGTAATACCTAAAGGATTAAGTAAGTATTTATTAGCAAAGTCTGCAGTTTCCATACCAGTGGCCTTTGTTACAATACCAGAAAGCAAATGAGAAGCAGGTGTACTATAAGAAAATTTACTTCCAGGAACAGCATCCATTGGCAATGACAATAGAAACAATGATGGATTCGGACTATTAAGCCATTGGTCACACATTGAATTTGGCCATTCAATAGCAGCAAGTCCAGAGGTCTGATTCAACAGATGTCTGATTGTTATTTGTTTTTTCAGTTTAGAAGTATCATCCAGAATTACAGGATAAAAATCTGAAATGGTCTGGTCTACGCTTTTTATAAAACCCTTATCGATAGCAATACCAATAAGTAGTGCCATGATACTTTTAGTTTCTGAATGAATATGAAAATAAGTTTCATCATCCTTGCCATTATAAAACTTTCTGAATGCCACCGTATCATTCTGAAGAACAACAGCTGAATATAAACCAGGAATGGTCTCAAGTTCTTCAAGATTTAATTTATTCTGACTTTGACAGGAGATTGTAATGAATGATAGAAAAATTATGAAAAGCTGTTTCATAGAAAATCAATTTATTGAAATTAATCAATCCAATAGTTATAAAAAAATGCAGAAATGATTTATAAAAAAAATACTTCGTTAAATACTTAGTGATACGATCCCCGATTTCTTTTGGTGAATATTTGCAAATACCCTGATCCAACCTATTTTATATGCCACCTATTTAATTAATCTAGAAAAAGATAGAATCTGCCAGGAGACCTTGTCTAAAACACTAAATTTAGTTACCAGAGGCATATATAAAGACGTGCTGCTTAAGAAGATCCATGAACATAGTTGAGAAAGCTCATTAAAATATCGCCAAGTTCTATCAATTACTTTGTAGAAATATCAACAGGATCGAAGTAGTTTGATTTTCAACTATTTTATCGTCCATAGGAACAAAATCGGCATAAATAAAAAAAGTGCAGTTATAAATTACCGCACTTTTCATTTTGCAAATTTTATTACCAAACCTGTTTCGACAATATATTTAGTCTTTATCCCCTAAAATCCACAGTCCAGCATCAGGATTCGGTACTCCACAATGAGGTTGAGGAGTCAAAAACAAGCGTACAGAAGTAGACCAGCCTCTATCGGGATTATCATAACGTAAAAACCAAATACCATTGGCTACTTTTTCTACTCTCCAAGTCACTCTATATACCGCATTGCCTGGTTCAATATTTTGACCTTCACTGCAAGTTGAACATTTCATCCAGTAGTAAATTCCTGTACCATCTTCATTAAAAGTATATTTATTAATTTCGCCATTATTCCACGTCATGGTCCAATTACCAACTACAGCAGCTTTATATATAGGCATTGAATCTACAGGAGCTAAAACTTTGCCCTGAAGTTCTTTCTCTTCAACAAACCCTTGTTTTGAAACCTTGATTTTATAACTGAAACTTTCTTCTTTTCCGGAAAGCGATTTAAACTTCACCTGATCTCCTGATTGGCTAAATAATTTTACAAAAGGATTTGATACATTTGAAACTAAAACCTCATTTGTCGCAAGTGTGGTTGATTCTTCACTATTTTTGTATGCTGGGAAACGACCAAAAAAAGATGATAATTTATTCCAATAAAGACTTAGTGAAGCCATTGAACTAATAAAAGATCCGCTACCATAGCTTACATCACTGTCATTAGAAGTTATAGACCGGAACGTAGGTTTTAAATTAAGACTTGTATTTTCATCATCTTTAAAAACTTCGACAGTAGATAAAAATAAAGCCTTTGTAAAAATCCAATTTGCGCCTAGAAATGTACCTGCAGCTGATCTAAATTTCAAAAATGCAGGACCTACTTCTGCTAATAATAGATAACCAGCCATTCCTAATGGCAAAGAAATTCCAACAGCTGTAATTCCCCATGCTGCAGGTCCAAGCACAGAAGTATTTGCCGCCACACCTGCCATTATACCAGCGGTAGCAAGCATCCTCAAAAATTCTTTTGATGCATTCCCTAAGCTTTTTGCGGAATTGCCTAGATTTTCTGCCGTGCATCCATAAAATGATTTAAAATCTATCCGTGGACAATCTGATTGAGCTTGGAGCCTGAATGTTGTAGAACCGTCTAAGTTTGCGAATACATCATTCAGAGCTGATTTAAAAACTGACTTATTTGCTTCATAAAAAAGTGCTGTTTGTCTTTTTTGTTCAGCTGACAGTGAGTTAAATAAACTTTGAACTTCATGTTTATAGGCATTAAGACTATCTAATTTACCCTTTTCTTCTTCAGCAAGGTTTAATTGAGATACCTGCGTATCAAAATTCTGAAATAAACTTGTTACTAGCTGGTCTGCATTTTTTTCTTGCGTTTTACTAACACTAAACTTAATTTTTGCCAACTCAAAATCTAATAATTGCTCCCCCACATAAACATCAGGTACAAAAAAGGTAAGTGTACTGTCTGAAGTTTTTAATAATTCAACAGGTGCACCACCAAACGTACCAATATATTTCTCAGAAGGTACTATTGAAGTTTGAAGGCTAATAATTTCAAAAGTCTTCACATCCGTCTTTTCTGCTATTGCTTTATTAGTAAAAGTATTCGTGACATCTGGCTTAGCATCTTCCTTTTTAGAACAACTGCTGATACCAACAATAGTCATAAGAAAAATTATGCATTTCACCAGAGGCACTTTTTTAAATTTTCTTTTCTGTTTCATTTATAATCATTGATTTATCCCACTATTAATTTTTCTCTGTTCCTCTATAATAGAACATTGAAAACAAAGGCCATTTTTATACCTACTTAAAATGTTCCAAATAATTGTACATAAAAAATAAAAAACACCTACCCAATTTTTTAACCCTAATTCAAAAACTAGTGATACGGTTCCCAAAATTTTTAGTTTGTTATTTGCAAATTTAATAATCACACATACTTTTGTCTACCACCACAATTGAGTATTAAATTACTGGCATTCAACATCATTTGCCAATAGTAAAATACTATTTGATTAATATTCATAATCCTTCAGTTTCTCAACCACCAAAATGAAGTAGAATTTCATTTTTATTAACCTTTAAAAAACAAATTTACATTGATGAATAAATCTATACTCTTCTCCGCCTTGCTGGGGCTGTTTTCACAAGGCTTACATGCCCAATATGACCCCACTCAGCAATGGAATGGCAAGATAGGTAAAACCCTTCCCGAATCTCAGCCCTACAAAGCCGAACCAATAGTAAAAGCTACGAAGGGAGCTCCAAACGTAGTCTGGATATTGCTTGATGATGTTGGCTTCGGAGCCATCTCCTCTTTCGGAGGACTTATCCAAACACCAACATTTGACAGTCTTGCCAACAACGGACTCAAATATACCAACTTTCATACAACCGCAATCTGCTCTCCTACACGTGCCACATTGATTACAGGACGTAACCAACATTCGGCTCATATGGGCTTATTTCCGGAAACCGCTGTTAACTATCCAGGTTATGATGCTAGAATTCCTTTTGAGAAAGCAACCATTGCTGAAGTATTGCGTGAAAACGGATACAATACATTTGCTCTGGGAAAATGGCATATTACACCTGTTAATGAAGCCACTCAGGCCGGTCCGTTTAATCGTTGGCCAACAGGCAGAGGCTTTGACAAATACTATGGTTTTCTCTATGGCGAAACGGACCAATTCCATCCTCAGCTTGTGGAAGGAACTACACCGGTTGAAACTGACAATGGCACACACCTTAATACATTACTTGCCGACAAAGCAATAAAATACATCACCGATCAGAAATCTACATCACCGGATAAGCCTTTCTTCCTGTATCTGGCAACCGGTGCAGGTCATGCTCCTCATCAGGTAGAAAAGGAATGGATAGACAAATACAAAGGTAAGTTTGATCAAGGCTGGGACTATTATCGTGAGCAGGTATTAGCCAATCAGAAGAAACTGGGCATCGTTCCTCAGAATGTAGTATTGCCTCCACACAACCCTGGTATCAAAAGCTGGGATTCATTGTCTGTTGATGAGAAAAAATTGTTCACAAGATTCTTTGAAGTATATGCAGGCTTTATTTCTCAGACTGACTATGAAATCGGAAGAATTGTGAAGCATCTTAAAAAGCTTAATCAGCTTGACAATACATTGATTGTTCTTGTTGTTGGGGATAATGGTGCAAGCAAAGAAGGAACCTTCGGAGGAGTTGTTAATGGCCTTGGCGAATATTTTGAAGGCAACAGAGAGAATAGTGGTCCAAAGTATGACGAAAGAATCAAAAACCTTTTAAAGAGCTATGACAAAATAGGAACTGAATATTCTAGTCCCAACTACCCTCTTGGATGGGCACAAGCGACTAATACGCCTTTCAGATACTGGAAACAAGACGCGAACTCAGAAGGTGGAACCAGAAACCCTTTAATTGTTTTTTATCCAAAAGGAATTAAAGACAAAGGTGGAATACGTGATCAATATACGCACGTTAACAGTGTATGGCCAACTACAGTAGAATTGATAGGAGCTAAAGTACCACAGGTGATTAACGGTTATGTTCAGGAACCAGCAGAAGGTATAAGCCTTGGTTATACTATTGATAATCCGAAAGCTCCCAGCAGGCATAATGTTCAATATTATGAAATTTCAGGAACACGTTCCATTTACAAAGATGGCTGGAAAGCAGGTACATTACACAAGCCAGGAACTCCTTTTGAGAAAGACAAATGGGAGCTTTACAACCTGAATGAAGACTATAACGAACGTTTTGATCTTGCTGCCAAAAATCCCGAAAAACTAAAAGAACTTCAGGACATATTTGACAGTGAAGCCCAAAAATACAATGTATATCCATTAAAAGACGGCTTATCTACCAGCTTTGGCGCAGGACAAAGTGCTTATGAAGGACAATCTACAGTTGTATTATATCCGGGAGTAGCTCAGATTTTCGGAGCATCAGGACCATCATTGACAGCAAGACCATTCAGCATTACTGCAGATGTTGAAATTACAGATAAAACAAATGAAGGAGCTCTGCTCGCCGTAGGAAGCAGATTTGAAGGTTTTAGTTTCTTTGTAAAAGAAGGAAAACTCCAGGTAGCGCATAATCATAACTCTAAAGTAACTTACCTTGTCTCTGACAGACCAGTCCCAACAGGAAAAGTTGCATTACGTTTTGATTTCAATTTTACACAACCTAAAGCTCAGGGAGAGTCTGCAGGTAAAGAAATCTTGTATATCAATAATCAGAAAGTTGCAGAAAAGGATATCACTCCTGTCCATGCGTATATATTTGCATATGACGAAGGTCTTGATGTTGGCAGAGACCAGCTAACACCTGTTGCTGATAAATACAAATCCCCATTTAAATTTACGGGCAAGTTGAATAATATTACAATCAACTATCCTCAGAATAACAGAGAAGCTCAGGAAAAAAGCCGAGAATAGTTTCAGCTAAAATGCACAAGAGGCTGATTCAATCCGAATCTGCCTCTTTCATTTTGTGCAAACACCTTGTTCTCCCCAGGTATTATTCTTTAATTATTTTATTGATTTTATCTCCTGTTTTTACAATATATATTCCGGCTGGCCATAAAGAGCCATCAATTGAAAGTATTTCTTCATCCTGTATAACCTGTTTTAGTACAAGGTTCCCCATCATATCATAAACAGTAACTTCCTCATCATTGGTCAAGTCTTTCAGAATAAACCTCTCCTGAAAAGGGTTGGGGCTAACATTATTCGTTCTTTCATTTATAACCGGGAAAATAGATGTAGTAGGATTCACATCATCTTTTACAAGATAACCTATAACTCTAGTCATACCAGGCTCTACAATAAACGATTCTTCGTTTTCTAGATGGTACCCAAAACGTTGTGTCTTTACTTTGAATTTTCCGGCAGGAAGGTTTGCAAATATAAACCCTCCACCACTATTTGTTTTAGCCCAATCTACAATTAGACCATTTTCATCTACTGCATAAAGTATAAGGTTAAGACATGCATAATGTTTGGTATCAGGAGCAAAAAAAGGATTATCACCTATTGAAGAGCCCATCCAATCTGTGCCAGCATCACTGGATGTAGTGTCTTTATAGAAGATAGAACCCATAACAACATCATTTGTATTATTACTTTGCATTCTTTTTATCAAAGAAATATTAGCCTCTGTAATGTCACCCGTTAAAATAAGTTTATTGGCTAACTTTAAATCCAACTTATTTAAAAAGTATGTTGGGAAATAATCCTCCTGAAGGGTTGTAATCACATACTTATTGTTTACTAAATACCCCGTGTCACGAGGTATTGCATAAAGTATATATTCACCTTTTTTTAATCCTTTAATACTATATGTTCCATCATTATTTGTTTTTTGAATAGAAGTTTTTCCATTCTTTATATTGATAGCAGCAACATAGGCTAAAGTGAAGTCGGGAGATTCAGAAGAAATTTTTCCTGATATACTATGATCATCAGAAAACACCATTGCGTTTTTATAATACTCATTCAAACAAGAACTTTCAATTTTAACACCAAGACGGCGCTCAATACCTTCGGAAGATTCTTTTAAAAAAGGTAAGGTATCATTGATAAAAGAAATGCTTTCACTAAAGATATTATTAAACCTGTCAGTTTTATAGCCTAATGTATTAGTAAATTCAGCTGCTACATTACAAAAACACCAAACATCTTTTTTAAAAAGATTATCATTATGTTCAAGGTTTATTTCTCCTGCCATCACCTCTCCTCCGAATATATTCCGGAACATGGCTACATTCCTTGTTATATTCTCAGAATCATTTAAAAAAATGACATCACCCGAAACAGTGTTATTTTCAAACAATGCTGCTCTTGTGCTCACCCATTGATAATCTCCCGGTCGTATCTTAAGTCTTCCTCTTTTTATTGAAAAATAATTATTCCTGATCTCAATACCAGCAAGATCATTTTGAATAATAATATCGCCTGACTTATTAACAAAAGCATTGTCCGAAACTACAATTTTACCTTCTGTAGTGTAACTGGATATGGTGAAACTCCCCTGAACTTTATTACAACTTAAATCAAGTCCGCTAAGATAATTTAAATAGCAATTCTGGAGAATATTGCCCTCGACTCGCATCTTGGAAAGTACCGTATCTATTTGTAATGGACCTGAAAACTTATTGCCCTGTATGATTATAGGGCCGTCTATAATGCGAGAAGTTAATGAGTTTATCTTGTTATTCTCAATTTTAATTTCTGGAAGATTATTATCATTATAGACAAAATCATCTTCTTTATTGATCGCTAAGCTCAGGATTGTATTATCTCTAATTTCAGCAATGCCCTGCACTTTAAGAGTCAGGTATTGAATTTTACAGTTCTTTATAATTGCTTTTGTTTGATTATCCTTTAACTGAATATTAAATATGGTATTGAAGCTACAGAATGAGAAATCAGCAGAGGCATTTTTGTAAAGGTCAATAGAGCTTCCTACATTTCCATTATAATTTGGATAAGCAATAAATCTAACAGAATCAGTTTGGGTTCCTTCAAAAGAAATTTTGTATCTGTTTTCCGTGTAAAAGAAAGTACCCTTCATAAAACAAATCTTCACTCCTGCTCCTACTTTAATATCCTTGGCAATTCTGCACTTACTCTCAACAAGGTAAAACCCTGTAGTATCCATCAGGTTTTCATCAATATAACCTTTCAGAATTTTCAATCCATTGACTGGCCTTAAGACAGGCTCATCATTGTATTTAAAGTCTATCGGACGAATTAATCCATCTGCAGAACTATATGCACTGCCAGAAGCACGAACAGAGTCAACAACGATAGAGCTATATCCTTGTTTCGTTGCTATCAATTTATAATCTGTATAAGTATCTGCATATCTTATGGTAAAATAGCCATAACCATTCGTTGATGTGGTATCTACCAAAGTTCCATCATATCTCCATACTTCTATGTGAATACCACTATGATTGTTCTTTCCTAGTAAATATACAGATCCACTATAACCTGCCAATGCATTTACAATGAATAATAAAATCAATATAATTTTTTTCATGATTTTCTTTTTATAAGTTTTAAAAAGTGAAACTGAAAACGTTTTCATTAATAAGGCGTGGGATGTATAATAACGTTCTATAGTTTTAGAAAAAATAATTTAATAAAAGTGAAACCTGATGTTGCGTAACCGAAAGATCTTTATCTGAGATTTTATATTGGTAATGGTTCTGTAACATATAACGAGCAGAAACTGCAAAGGCATTGGTTAATTTAAATCCAAATTCTGTGCCTGTTCCAAGCCTGATCTGTCTTTCGTGAATTTCTTTTCCATCTCCTTCTTTACTTACAGATAAAAAGATGGGAGCTAGTTGAACTAGAAGACCACAGTAAAAGCGATTTTTAGAATATATATATCCAAAAGAAATAGGTATGCTTATCGATTTTACTTGTTTATTATAAGCTACATGATCGATGGAAACTAAAGTATCTGTCCTTGTTCGTGAGATCTCATCAACAATAGGAATCTCAGTTGAAACACCATCTACAGTATGGATATAACTACCAATAGTATCATATTCTATAAAGTTTATTTCTTTTGTATATCTGTTACTTTCAGTGCTGTGAACTTTTGTTTTTCCAAGCAGATAGTTAATGCCAAGTTCTGCAAAGAATACTTTAGACAACCATATACTGCCTCCTATTGAAGCAAATCTTGAATTACTATTTTCAACATTCTTATCTTTATATGAATCCCGGGAATACCCAGTTCCGCAATAAATTTTATTTAACCGTATTCTGTTTAATTGCTTATCTGATGAGCTATAATATTCATGTCTGATCACAACCGGATCTTTAACTTCAATTATTGTATCATAAACAACAACAGTATCTCTCTGTGCATAAAGAGAAGGTATGACCAGGACACAAGCTAATAAACTAAAAAAAATGAGCCTTAAAACTTTTAATGCCTTTTCCAAAACCTTCCTTTCGTTTTAATAGTGTCCACTTTATGAATAGTATCCTGTTTTACAATCAAAACTTTCTGCACCTTTACAAATGGGGACTTGGGAGATTCTTCAGGAATATTTTCTGAAGCATTTAAAGCAGATTCTGAAATTTTCTCTTCAGATACTGTTATGCGTCTCTCCTCCTGTGTTTTGCGGAGCGAAGGACTTAAAGCTTTATTCTGTATTTGTTCAGATGAAACAGAAGTACTATTGGATACCTTAACGTCTCTTTCCTCTTCTTGAAAATCATTAATTGATTGTCCTTTGATGGATAATGGTTTTTTATTCTGAATATGCTGAATGATCTCAGCCTTTGCGACAGATTTATTCTTTATAAAGTTGGAATAAAAGTAATGTCCTGCAATAACTGAACTCAGAAATAAAGTTGTTACAATAGAAACAGCATAATAAATATTAAAATGTGTCCATCTAAAATGTAGAAAGTTTTGTTTCTGAATGCGGCTTTCCATAGCCTCCCACTCACCGCCGTCTTTTCTGACTGTATAATCATCAAAGACTGCTTTATACATGTCTTTAATTGGATCGCGCATAGTCCTGAGTAGATTTTAGATAATTCAACAAATATTCTTTTAATAATTTCTTGGCACGGTTAAGTCTTGTTCTTGAAGTAATCTCATCTATTTCAAGCAATGAAGAAATCTCCTTATGACTGAGCTCATCGACGTAGAACATGCTGAATACAGTGGAAAGAATCTCTGGCAGACTGTGTAGTGCCTTTAACATATATACTTCATAACCGGGCATATCAAGTAGCTTAAGATATTCGGCTTCGTCAAAAGAATCTTCAGCCAAATCCATATCTTCTTTGATATCTTCCAGTTTGTACTTCTTATTTTTTCTTATGAAATCAATAGCTGAATGTATCATGACCCGCTTGAGCCATCCTACAAAAGAACCATCGCCTTTGTATTGATCCAGGCATTTAAAAATTTCAATAAACCCATCCTGTAAAACATCGCTGACATCATCAGGATTTTTTAAATACCGTACACATACCCCCCTTAACAAAGGTGCATATCTGGTATATAATAACCGCTGCGCAAAAATGGAACGCTCTTTACAAGCCCTAATAAGTTCTTTTTCGTCCATATCCTCAATGAAGGCGTATGACTTTTAAAAATGTTCTATAAAAATGGTGAAAAAATTTTAGATGGCGAGATTACCCTCTCTCTATTTACGATATAGCCCTGATAAACAACAAAATAAAAAAAACAATTAATATAAAAATAATCCAGAAGTTGTAAAATATTACCTAATGTCACGATATGAGGAAAAATTAGAATACTGCATATTAGAAGCTAGTCAAATACAAGACAAAAAGACCTTCCAGGTCACTCATAAAATTAAGGAATAATGTTTTAAAGAAAAGGATTTTGAAAAGCCAATTTTCTTTTGATTAGCAATCAAATTTTCTAATCATCAAATAATCTCCTATAAAAAGCAAAAAGCCAGACTTAAATCTGGCTTTGTTGCTAAAACACACTATTTACTTATTATTCAATAACCAGTTTGTCACTGATGACTGTCTCATTGTTAATGATCTTCACTAAATAAATTCCCGAAGACAAATGGGAAAGATCTATATTGTTCTGAAAAGCATCTGTTTCGAATACAACTATACCTGAAGGATTTATTACCTCCATATGACAGTCCGATTTCAGATTTCTTATATTAAAGAGACCTTTATTGGGGTTAGGATATAAGTAAACCTCATCTTTTTGCTTTTCCTCAATACTCGTCACCGGATCAAGCTCAATGTAATCGGAATAAACTATTGCCTGGAACTCTTTGTAAGGATCAGAATCCTTATTTCTCCAGCTTCTTATTTCATCTGCAAGATTATTATTCTCATCATAGATCAATTCATAATCCGTTTCAAAATAGTCAACAACTTCTCCTGTCCCATCTTTAATAACATTCAGACTATGCAACAGCTTTCTGTCGTTGTTTAAATCATATTCTGATTTTTCACTTGACAGCAACTGATCACCGTCAAATGTATTCACAACAGTTGTTTCCTTCAGGCCAACCTTATCCCATGAGGATATTAAAAGCCATCCTAAACCGGAAGCCTTCATAACTTCCCTGAAATTTCCATCCTTGGATTTCGAGATCTGCAATGTCTCCTTTAAGCTTCCATCTGTGTCAAATACTTTCCTTGTTTCTATCCAAAGGTCCTGAAAATCCCTATAAGAACTTGAGTCCCTTACCACCCAAGCATTATTTTTGAAATCTTCAGTAACCTTTTGGGTATGAATATCATTCTCAAAATCCAGCCATCCATTATAAGTGATCCTTGATGAATATGTCCAGTTTTTTGAAACAGGATCTATAAAAGAATAAGTTTGACTTAATATCCTTCTTTGAGCATCGTACTTAATAAGGTATTTAGTTATATCATTCCATTGCTTGGTATCACTCTCATACATCCTCATTTTGACTTCTTCTTCATCAGATTGGGGGAAAGACCTTACTTCCTCAGTTGCAGAATTTAAAACCCATCCGTTTTGATATAGGAACATAGAGCTTCCGCAATTTCCTCCTTGTTCATTATAACAATTAACTTCCTTTGAACTTGGTTGCCATTTTCCGTTTGCCGGATCCCAGATATAATAATAAGATTCAAGAAGTTTCCTGTCATCTCTGTAAACAAGAGAGTCTTTGGAAATGAATACACCTAAAGCATTTTTACTTGTCTTTGTAATCTGATCCCCAGCCTTGTTGTAGGCATAAAGATAAGTGCCTGATAAAGACCACGATTCTTCAACCTTATAATAAACCTCTTCTTTCAATGGCTTGAATATCTTTTGCTGAGCATTCCCAGACAAAGTAAATAAGCACCATAAAGCCACAACTTTAAAAATCAATTTCATAGCATGTCGTTTTAAAATAAACCAATTATAACTCCCTCCATTATAGAATTTCAGCAAAGTAAAATATTAAAAATCTATTAAAACCTGACCGAGGTCAGATTTTCAGGGGTTACAATCATTCTAAATATTTGTAGTTAAGCGCGTTTCAAAATAATCTTTTTACGGATGCGACTCAGGCTATCCTGATGTATTCCCAGATAAGAAGCAATATATTTAAGTGGTACTTGCTGCACTACTCTTGGTTGATTTTCATAAAGCTTAAGATATCTTTCTTCAGGACTAAGGTTTCTGAAATCTATTTCTCTTCTTAGGTTCCACTGAAGTAAAGTATCCAGCATAACATTCTCAATATGGTTAAATACTTTTGTATTTTTTTTCAGAAATATAATATCATCTTTTTCCCAATACAGTGCTGTAACACCCGTTAATGCATCAAGTGCAACTGTTGAAGGAACTTCATTCTGAACATATACAAAAGTAGAAACGAAATCATTCCAGGAGATAAAATCCATTGTTGTTTCATGCGCTTCATGAGCCACATATAATCTGACTGTACCGTTGATCAAAAAGTAAAGTCTTTTAACAGGCACACCCTGCTTCATAAAAGTTGTACCTTTTTCTATAGAAACTGTTCGCGTACGTTCTGAAACAGTTTTAAAATCTTCTTTACTTATAGAAATACCTTTTTCTTCCAAAGAATGGAGAAACAATTTTAACATATCCTGGGACATAAGGAAATATAGAAAACCGGTATATATCCTTATAAGAAAAGATAGGTAACCTACATTCAGCAAAATAATACCCAGTTCTATATAGGGCGGTAAGCCTCAAATAACAGATTATTAAAGCCCCTCTTTTATTGTAAATGAAATTACTGCTGCTTAAACTCTCTTACTTCCGCATAACCATCAAACTCATATATAGGACAAGTTTGAGCAATAGCAGTTGCTTCATTCAGGTCTTCAGCTTTTAATAATAAAAAACCTCCTACAATCTCTGTCCCGACTTCGTGCAAACCTTTCGTCACCTTGGCATCGTTGCCTTTTATTAAATTACCCTTTAGCGTAAGACTGCTTCCTCCAACAAGTTTACCTTCCTGCTGGTATTTCGTAAGCCAGTTTTTCCAGTTGAGTTGGTGTGTTTTAATTTCATTTTCCTGATGCGCATCTCTTCGGCCATCAGGTTCTCTTAAAAGCACAATAAAATTTTTCATAGGAAGATTAAATAACATTGAATAATTGAGACCAATTTAAAGATGTTTTGTAAAACTATTTTAGTAAAAAATCATTTTCTGCTTATTTTTTTTATTGAGCATAAGATTGCAGATCATTAGCAAAACCTTGTATTCCCTGTACTGATTTTTTATTTTTGATCTATAATCATTTATCTAAATCTCATGGAATTTGTATCCCACGCTGATTACAATATCATATTTGAAAACAAAGAAGTACAAGGAACACCAGTTGAACTTGTGGAAATAGGCTACCTGAATGCCCCTAGCGGCGAAATCATCGTTTGTGATCCCCTCGTATTTCATGATATAGTGCCTTTAAGCAGAAAAATAAATCCTGGTACTTATCCTGTTAAGATCTATGTCGCGAAAACAGAAGACGCTGGAGATCGTTATGCAGTAGCTAAACTGGAACTAAGTAACAAAAGAGCAGAAAAATGGGTGCTCGCTTTGAGAAACGATGACGATGTTAGTGAATTAAAGGAAAAGGGTGACTTCTTTGGTTTTCCCGTCGATGCTGGCCTTGGTGGTTTTATGGATTATAATGCTGCTCTTCAGTATGATAAGTTTATAGAAGCCTTTGTCCAAAAAAATCCAGAAGGTAATATCTATGACGATTTCTTTGCAGCTGAATTCAAGAAGAATTCTGTTGACCAAAATGATCCGCAAGACTATGGAGACTGGATAAATTTCCAACTACCTGATTCGGATCTGAACATTACAATGTTCCAGTCTGGCTATGGAGATGGCGTATATCCTGCATATTGGGGAATAGACAAAGATGGACAAGTCACTTCTCTCGTCATTGACTTCCTGGTTTTATTATTGCCAGATGAACAATAAAAAAAATAAATTCCAGAGTAATAAAAGAATCAAATAAAAGTGCATCACAACTTACTACTAATACTCAGTCTTCTTTTTGCAGTTTTTCTCCTTGTGATGTTGGCACAAAAGATAAAAATTGCATATCCTATATTTCTGGTACTGGCAGGTCTGGCAATCAGCTTCATTCCGGGTATTCCTATCATTAAGTTAGAACCAGACCTCGTTTTCCTGATCTTCCTGCCCCCCTTGCTCTATGAAGCTGCATGGTACACTTCATGGAAAGACTTCTGGAAATGGAAGCGCCCCATAAGCTTGCTCGCTTTTGGACTTGTATTTTTCACTTCCACTTTAGTAGCTTATTTCTCTAGCGGTATAATCCCTGGATTTACATTAGCACTAGGTTTTCTTTTGGGAGGAATTATATCTCCACCTGATGCTGTTGCTGCAACCGCTGTATTAAAGGGACTTGAAGTACCAAAGCGTGTCTTAACTATTCTTGAAGGAGAAAGTCTCGTCAATGACGCATCTTCACTGATTGTCTTCAGATTTGCATTGGCGGCAATACTTACTGGTACCTTCTCTTTTCATGAAGCTGCCGCACAATTTTTCCTTGTAGCTTCAATGGGAGTTGTTGTTGGGCTTGCAGGCGCTCATATAATGTACGTCATACATCGTTTCCTTCCTACAACACCTGCAATAGATGCAGCATTAACAGTAATGACGCCATATATCCTGTTCCTCACAGCAGAACAGTTTCATTTTTCCGGAGTAATGGCAGTTGTAAGTGGTGGGCTCTTTATTTCTTACCGTTCACATGAAGTTTTCACTACGGGCACTACCCGCATCAATATGCTTGGTGTGTGGGTTACCATGATATTTATTATGAATGCTGTTGTATTTATTCTGATTGGTCTTGAACTACCAGAAATAATCAATGGACTGGGAGAATATTCAATTGCTCAAGGAATAAAATATGGCTTATTAGTTAGTGGTATCATTATATTGCTCAGATTTTTATGGGTATTTCCGGCAACCCATATTCCCCGATGGCTTAATGCAGAAATTCGCAAAGAATCCAATCCGGGCTGGAAAGGTCCTTTAGTAGTAAGTTGGGCAGGAATGCGTGGAGTAGTCTCTCTGGCTACTGCATTGTCTATTCCAATGCTCATGAACGATGGTACTGCTTTCCCTCACCGCAACCTGATTATCTTTATCACATTCATAACAATATTTGTCACCCTTGTAGTCCAGGGACTTACACTACCCCTGATCATTAAACTCATTAAGTTAAAAGAAATAGATAATATCATTCCTGAAGATGAACAGCAGACTGGAATAAATTTAAGATTATCTAATGTAGCCCTTCGTCGCTTATGCGATAAATATGCTTTGGAGATACAAGAAAATGAATTAGTAAGTATCCTAAAAACAAACCTTGAGCACGAAGTAGCTACCTCGCAGAAAAGACTTGCCTCTTTAGAATGCGATACAACTCAAATTGAAGAGAGAGAGGATTATCGTAAAATCTTATTAGATATTTATGCAACTCAGCGCATAGAACTATTTCAATTAAGAAAAGAAAAGTTCTTCAGCGATGAGGAAATTAGAAAAGCAGAAATACAATTGGATCTGAATGAAATGAAGGTCAGTGGTGCTGCGCACTAAGATAACAACCATCAAATAGATAATAATCGAATTGAAATTATATATAATAAAAGTCCTGTAAATATTACAAGACTTTTATTATATTAAAATAGAGTATTAACTCCGAGCAAGTTCCTTTCTCAAAGGAACATCCTGAAGTGAAAGATACGTTACAGATCTCCAAAGCCATTCCAATGGTCCATAGTGATATCTGCTCATCCACCACTTGCTGAAAATTAACTGAATAACAAAGTAAACCACTCCCAGAAGAAAACTATAAAAGAATCCAATAGAGTCATATAGTCCAACTCCATACCCGTAAATGAGAGGAACCCAAACTAAAGATTGCATCACATAAGTTGTTAAGCTCATTCGACCTGTGTATTTAAGAATATCAAGTCTTTTTCTTACTGCTTCATTCTGATAAAGTAAAACAAAGCTACTGAAGATGATCACTACAAAAGCAAAGTTTGCATAAGAAGACAATATGATAGTCCATGATTCAATGATTGTCTTTTCTGGGGCAATTTCAGGCAGATAGAATCTATTAAATATATACAAAGGAACAAATAAAATGGCAGCAAGTACCAAAGCAACCTGGCAATGTTTTCTATAGTTTCCAATTGTTTTAAAAAAACCACTTCTTCCAATCACTATACCAATCATAAACAAGCCCAAAGTCTGAAACACACGTCCATATAAGAACATATACAACCATTTGGACTTTTGAGCTTCAGAAATATTAAATGAGAGGACATCAAACAAGCTTCCTTTGGAGAATACAGCGGCGCTCGATCCATAAATTGCGTCCATTGCAACCAAAAGTGGATTACGCTGATAATTGTGGTTCAAAGTTTTATTTATTACCATTATAACAAATGGTGTCTGTAAAAGAAAAAATACAGCAAGTATAATAAGAACTCGTGAAGGTACTTTGTCCATAACTACGAGTACAAATCCCATAATAAAGAAATAGGTAAGAATATCACCGGAATAAACCAGGCTATGAAACCACCCTATTCCACCTAAAACGAGGAGTCTCCATATAAAACGACCTCTGAAATCTTTTCCTTTATCCGCCTGACTTTTCATCTGAATAAAGAAGCTTAATCCAAAAAGGAAAGCAAATAACGCATATGACTTTCCCGCGAAAAGAAAATAAATCATTTCATTGACACCTTTATCCAATGATTTTAATATTTCAGAATTTGTCTCAGGAAACAGAAACAATTCAAAATGTTCCTGCATATGAACAGAGAATAGTCCAAATAAAGCTATCCCTCTTAAGACATCAATGACTTCAAGCCGGTCTGTTGGCTTTTTTAAAACAGGTATTTCCATAGGATTCAATTGTTAATTTTAGGTTAGGGTTAAATTACATTAGCTGAATTAGTCGACTTTGCAAAAGGTGCAATTAATCCATTAAAACCACTAAACTTAAATAAGAAAAATTATAAAAACAGGAAGGTAATTTAAGCTCTTTCCCCTGCCTTTTTACGGGAAAATAACGATTAAAAATGCGCAAAAAATGCATTTAAAGGGAATTCTCAAAAACAAATTCCTGAACAATACCTATGGATTATTTTCAAAAAGAATCTAAGAAATATATAATTAAAAAATTTGAGATTCTTAAAAAAATTACATCCCTCTGATAATATTTACAATCCAATTCATTACAAGAACCACAAATATCAGAATTCTATATTGTAATTTCATTCCCTTCTGTATGTACACAAAAAAAGTATCTTTCTGCCTAAAAAGGTCAACGAACATCCAAATTAATGAAATTATTATTAGTATAGAAAAAGGTATACTGAGAATATTATAAAGAAACGCCTCGGCAAAATCCCCTTTCATTAATTCAAGTGTAGCTCTACCCATGCCACAACCAGGACAAGGGATACCTGTGATTCGTTTAAAAATACAAAGGGTGAAATGCTGGTGATTATTATAGTGATCAAAAACATATAAAAACAAATACCCGCCTACAATGACAGAGATTGCAAGCAGGTATTTTAAATAGAAATTATTGAATGCTTTAAACAGCAACCTGAGATAACTTATTATAATTGACTTCCCTTGCTTTACCCATTACTAAAAATAAATCTATAAGCCACCAAATGCCCATACCCCCACAGGTAAGTAATTTAGCAACTCCAAGACCTGTCTGGCCTAACATAAATCTGTCTATCCCTAAACCGCCTATTAAAATAGATACGATCAATATAGTTGTAGGATTTTTATATTGAATAGATTGAATTGCGGCAAGCTTACTATCATCTAGCCTGGAGAGTTGCTCTCTAATGAGGCCTAGTTTTTCTGCCGGAAACTTTTCGTTCATTGAAGCAATGAACAAATCAACTTTGTTTTGGTCCATTTCAAAAAAAATTATGTTAAAATTAAAATCTAAAATATGGACCTAATTACGTAATTTTTTTCTTATGGTTTAAATTATTATTAATTAAAGCTCTGTCTTAATGAAAGATACAAAAAAAAACATCTAAATAAATTGCTTATTCGATCATAATAGCCAAACTACAACTTATAAAACGAAGGGCATGGTAGCCTTTTATATTTAGTTTTCTTCTTTCCTTTTTGATCACCTTCACCAAATATGTAGATCAAAGAAATTTCATGAGCCCCACCAGTTCTTTTGTTAAGCCTTGATACAACATAGTCATAGCTATAACAAAAACTAAAACCATTAATTACCACCCCTATCAACCCAATAACAGCCTCTGCATTGGTCAAGCCAGACTCATAACGTTTTACAGGAAGTCCTCGGTACCACACCCCGAACTGCACTGGTTCAAGCAAAACATTTATACCAAGATCCAATTGATCAAATTTTCCCTGAGTCTTATAAAGAATAGATGGCATAAATGCTTTTTCTTTATATTCAATCCGTGTTGATCTTCCTCTAGGACTACCGGCTATCGGTATTCTTGCTCCTGCATGAAAATTCATTTCAGCGGGCAGTCTAGTATTATCATCTAAAAAGGATTGGCGAGGTCTGTTTATGTGGTGGTATGAAAACCCAAACCAGAATACTTCAGAATAAAGTAATCCACCTGATGAGAAATCAAAATAATTTCTTTTCGATAAGTTTAATGGTTCGGAGGTACCTCCTATAAATCCATTGTCATCATACTGATCAGGAAATATAACTTTTGAATAGTCAATACTCTGCTGAACATACGTAGCCTGTAATCCGGGAATGAATGTCCAATTTTCATTTAACCCAATATGGTAAGAATAAAAACCGGATATCTCTGTCGATTTAAGTTTTGATGTACCTTCTTTATTCTGCATTACCATCAACCCTACCCCACTTGAATACTTAGAGAAAAAATGATCGAACGATGCAGCATAGGTTATAAAAGGCTTTCCAGCAGTAGGCCATTGATTTCTGTAATTGAGTATAGCCCTGGATGAATGGCTTGTACCGGCAAATGCAGGATTTAAATACAAAGGTGCATTATAGAACTGAGAAAATTGTACATCCTGTGCATATGACACACTTGTATTAATTATCAATATAGATAAAACAAACTGTATTAGAATCTTCATTTAATAAATCAAACCTTATTGCTTCTGTTTAGTTTTCCTTTTATTATAAATTCTTTTAAACTTCCTAGTATGATTGATTTTCAAGGGAAGTAAAGGAGATGATAGTTTCCCTACAAACAGAAAAAACAGGAAGACAATCATACTTCATTCTGAATAACATACAGCTCTAGGTTGCCAAAACAGATATTCTGGTTTTAAATAATTGAGGGATGAGAGTTTTATTATTGATATTCATTTGCATTTTATGCACCAATATTGCGCCAGCAAATGCTCAGTGTTTACCTGCCAATGCCGGATTTTCATACAGGGATACCTGCTTCAATAATTTAACACAATTTACAGGAATTGGAGTCGGTGATACTACCACCTGGAGCTGGGATTTTGGAGACCCAGGTTCCGGAACTCAAAATACAGCTTTTGGTGCTTATCCCACGCATACGTTTTCTCAGACAAATACAACTTATACAGTTACCTTCTCATTCACTGATGCTTGCGGGAATCCTGCAACTATTACTCAAAACATATTAATTCAAAATAATCCTAATCCACCCTTATCAATTAACCTAAAAGATACTGTTGTTTGTGATGCCCCATATTATATTGATTCAGGGATACCAGGCTTAAGTTACCAATGGTCCGATGGAGACACGACTCAAATTGATACACTAAACAGTGCCGGAAAATACTGGGTAAAAGTTTATCAGAATGGATGTTATACATCTGACACGGTGACAATTCGTTTTTGGGGTCAGGGAAACAAAGGAGATTATAATTGGCAATTTGGAAATAATGCAGGACTAAACTTCAATGACAACCCTCCCTCTGTAACCAATACCAACGCCAATAGCACGAATGGCGGAAGCGCTTCAATATCGGATCCATCCGGAAATCTTTTGTTCTATACGGATGGAATAAATATTTATAACAAAGACAATAAAATTATGCAAGGAGGCACTGGATTGAAAGGCAATTCAGACTCTTCTCAATCCGCTATAATAGTACCAGATCCTCGAGCAAACAATATCTATTACATCTTTACAGTAAACCCTTCGACCGGATTAACTTATACAACCGTAGATTTATCACTTAATAATGGAGAAGGAAGAGTAACCAATGTCAATGTCCCCCTTAACAATCCCGTTGCCAATAAAGTATCAGGCATGAAAGATGATCAGGGTAATTTCTGGGTGGTAGCACATGAACTTAATTCAAATAATTTCATCTCATATAAGATTGGAACAAGCGGGTTCTATCCTACCCCAGTAATCTCTTCATCAGGTACTGTACAAACGAATGGTCAGGGCTATATGAAGTTTTCTAAAGACGGAACCAAAGTAGCTGTTGCTTTGGCTGAACAAAACAGAGTTGAAATATTTGATTTTAATAAAAATACAGGTCAACTTACTATCAGCGATACAATAACAAATGTTACAAGCCCATTTGGCCTGGAATTTTCTGATGACAACAATAAACTTTATGTAAGCACAAACGGTGATGGTCACCTTTATCAATATGATATCACAAAGGCAACATCCACTGAAATCGAAAATTCACAGGTTACTATAAGCACTGATCCATCTGCTTCATATGAAGCCCTGCAGTTAGGACCTGACGGAAAAATATACGTAGCTCTGAAAGGTTCGGGAAGCGGCTTTCTTGGAGTTATCAATAATCCTACGCTAGACAGCACAGATGCAGACTATCAACATAAGTCTGTAGATCTTGGCACAGAAAGCAATACTGGTCTACCCAATTTTGTAGCCAACTACTTTAATACATCTGACTGGAATTTAGCTTATGCAGATACTTGTTCCGGCTCCATAACTTTATTTCAGGCAAATGCGCCTGATACGGTATTTACCTGGACATGGAGCTTTGGTGATGGACAAACAGCAACTGGGCAAACAACTACACATACATATCCAGGACCAGGAACATATAATGTATCTGTCAGGGCAATATATGCATGTGGAGATACAACAATGACCAGAACATTGACAATTGTGGAAACACCTCCAACACCAGCAATTAAAGATACCATCATATGCGACCCAATTACCTACAAACTGGATGCAACATTAAGCGGGCCTGGCTTATCCTACCTATGGAATACAGGATCAACATCTTCCTTTATTAATACAGACACATCTGGTACATTTATAGTGGAAGTCAGTCGGGCAGGGTGTATAAACACCGCTACAGCTACTGTTACCTTTGCGCCTGTTATCCCATTCGACTTAGGGGGTGATAAAACTTTATGTGCAGGCGACTCAATTCAACTGGATGCACAAAACCCAGGATTAACTCATACATGGTCTACCGGAGCTACCAGTCAAAGTATAGTGGTAAAGACTTCAGGGATTTACGCTGCAACAGTTAGCAATAATGGTTTATGTCAAAAATCAGATCAGATAAATATTACCTTTATCACTCCACCTATTGTTTCATTAGGTCCGGACACGACCTTTTGTGAAGGATCAAATCCCGTGTTAGACGCTGGAGTTGTGCCTTCAGGATTTCAATATAAGTGGTCAACCAATGAAATTAACCGGCAGATTCATCCAACAACATCAGGTACATACAGTGTAGCCATATATCGTGATCAATGCCAAAGAAGCGATACAATCAATATTGAATTTGAAGAGGCTCCAGATGTCAGTTTAAATCCAACTTATGCACTGTGTAGTGAAAACGGGGATTCTGTGCTTCTTGATGGAGGAATAGCAGATAGTTATCTTTGGCTTCCTGGAGGACAGACAACTCAATCAATAACTGTATTTACAGAGGGCATATATTACTTGACAGCCAAAAGCGAACATGGATGCGAAAATACAGTCAATACATTAGTTCAGGATATCTGTGAAGCAAGGGTCTTTGTCCCTAATATATTCTCACCAAATGATGATGGAAACAATGATGAATTCAGAATTTCAGGAGCCAACATCATCTCTTTTAGACTCGAAATATTTGACCAATGGGGAGAATTGATCTTTGTATCAAATTCAATGGAAAATTCCTGGAATGGAGAGTATAGAGGAAAAACTGTACAGGAAGGTGCATATGTCTGGAAACTCACTTATGCTGGAGAAAGCATTAGCGGAACTAAAAGCCAGACAAAAACTGGAGATGTGACAGTGCTAAGATAATTGAGAAAATCGAATTAAATCAATTATTAACATAGCCGCCACACACCAGTTAGGAATGAATACACTTTTCATCATTAAAATTTAACAAATGCAAATAGAAAGTTTTTTTGATAAAGGTCTGGCACAGCTCACCTACGCTATTATAAGTGAAGGAGAAATAGCCCTTATAGATCCAGCAAGGGACCCATCTCCTTTTTTTCATTTAGAAAATAAATATAATGCCAAAATCAAAGCTGTCATTGAAACTCATCCTCATGCTGATTTCATAAGCAGTCATGGAGAATTTTCTTTGCATCAGGTAAAAATCTATGCAAGTAAATTATCAGAAGTCAATTATGAGCATGTGACCTTTGATGATGGTGATGAGATAAAAATCGGGGCAATAAAATTAAGAGCTATCAATACGCCTGGCCACTCTCCTGACAGCATTTCAGTGTTGCTTGAAGATGAAACAGAAAATCCCTATGCGATATTTACAGGAGACACACTCTTTATTGGTGATGTAGGAAGGCCTGATTTAAGAGAGAATTCTAAGGACAGTGCAACATTAAAAGAAAAACTGGCAGGTAAATTATATCACTCGCTTCATGATAAAATATTAAAATTACCGGATAACATAATCATATTTCCTGCACATGGCCCCGGCTCTCTCTGTGGAAAATCAATGAGTGACAACCTTTCCGACACGCTTGGCAATCAAAGAAAAGAAAATTACGCTCTTCAATCCATGAGTGAGTCACAGTTTATAAAACTTATTCTGGCTAACCAGCCATTTATTCCGAAATATTTCACATACGATGTTCTCATAAACAAACTTGGGGCTCCTAGACTAAGTGAAAGTATTGAAAAAGTTAAATACATAGAAAGCATCAATGAAATTGTGACTGATGCTCTGATAGTAGATACCAGAAGTTCAGATTTATTCAAGAGTGGACATATCCAAGGAGCAATTAATATTCCAAATGGAGGGAAATTTGAAACATGGTTAGGCTCTATTATAAGTCCAGACGAAACCTTTTATCTTATAGCAAGCGATGATAATATACTGGAAGAAGTTCTTCTTAAAACAGCTAAAATAGGATACGAATCAAAAATAGCCGGAGCTATAGTCTTGCAAAAACCATCAGGTATCCAATCAAAAAAAATAGAAGCTAAAGATGTGATCAAAGCAGATGATAAATACACCATTATAGATGTAAGAGATTCAAACGAGGTCGCTTCAGAAAAGTACTTTTTAAATTCAATAAACATTCCCCTAAACAAGCTTAGGGAAAACGTTCATTCCATACCTTCCGGAAAGCCAATTGCAGTGCACTGCGCAGGAGGATACCGATCAGCTATTGGTAGCAGTATACTTGAAAGTACACAAATTGAAAAAGTATATGATATTAGCGAAAGTATAAAATCACTTGAAGCACTACCAAAAATAGATAACCTGAAAAAGTAGATTAAGAGCGGGTATTTATCCCACTCTTTGGCCTACATAGATTTAAACTCAAAAGGGATTTCAACAAGCTCAGAAAACTCTTGTCCTGCCTCTTTCATATCTTCATCATCAGAAAAGTGATACCAGATGATTTTTGCTCCCTGGATTTTTTCAAATTTCGTTAAAATGTCCAATATTAATTTAGAAGACGCAGTATTAAAATATTCCAGTTTAACCTGAAGGTTAGTAGCTGGATTAGATTGCTCCTTATATGCTTCGATCCAGCTTAACACTGGCTTAAAAAAACCGGCAGCATCTTCCGGGAGTGAGCGTCCGGAAATTTCAAATACTCCTTTAGATTTGTCCAATGTGACAGAAGGAGTATCTTCAGTTCCGTTTATATTCAAAGTATCCATAATTATAGAAAGATTATCAAATAGGTTTAAGTAGGAAAAGGATTTACTCGCTGATTCTCGCAATTTTTGATTTGAAAGAAAAGAAAGAATAATCAGCATCAACAGTCTCAAAATTATACTCAAGTTTCTGTCCTGATTTTCTCGCGATATCAACAAATCCTAATCCTGCACCACCTTTATCTGACATTTCATTATTCTGAATTAATTCTTTGTAGAAATTCTTCAAACCATCTTTATCCAGGCTATTAATCTTCTCAAGCTTTTCTGACAATCCTTTGATATCTTTATTAGCAATCATATTACCTGAAGTAATGATATAACAGTCCTCTTCAGAACCAATCATAAAAATAGCTTTCTTTTCATTTGGCAAGGATAAGCTCTCCGAATGTTTACATATATTTTGAAGGCACTCAACCATCACATTGAATACTTTTCTTTTAATATTGCCTTCTTCACCTTTAGAATCAAGCTTCTTTTCGGCCATAGACAATACAGCTTTTGTTATTTCCTGGGTAAACTCCCCTTCGTATACAAGTATGATATTTTCTTCTACCATAGTTTTGTGAATATTATAAATGTAATTCATACGTAATTAATTGCGACTTTAATTTAAACTCTATAAAAATTATTAAAACTTAATACCAATTAATAGAACATCATCTGTCTGTTTATGCTCACCTTTCCATGATTCAAACTCAATATTCAAAGCATCATGTATTGCAGACATAGATTTGTCTTTATTATTCATGATGGCATCTTTTATTTTCACAGTGCCGAGTTTTCTGTTTTGAGGTCCACCAAATTGATCAGGGAATCCATCTGAGAAAAAGAAAATCATATCACCTGTTTTCATCTTGATTTTATGGTTGGTAAACTGAGTCTGGTTTTTATAGACTCCTCCACCAATAGCCCATTTATCACCTTTGTATTCTGTTAATTCTCCATCGGAAACATGGTATAAGGATCTGTGAGCTCCGGCATATTCCACGATCTTTTTAGACAAATCAATCTTACAAAATGCGATATCCATTCCGTCTTTAATGTTCTCTTCATTGGTATCCTTTATAAGAGTTTCATTAACCTTTCTATCAAACTCATCCAATATAGCCCCAGAATTTAATCCGGAACACATTTCGACTATGTTATTAAGTTGAAAATATCCTACCAGAGACAACATAGCTCCTGGCACACCATGACCTGTACAATCCACTACAGATATAAACACAGAGTTATCTTTTTCCATATACCATGGGAAGTCACCGCTTACGATATCCCTTGGCTTGTACAGTATAAATGAACCGGGCAGTGTTTTCTGAATAGATTTGTTATCAGGAATAATAGCATTCTGAATTCTTTTTGAATATGTTATACTTTCATGTATGCTTCTGTTCTTAGCTTGAATCTCTCTTTCAATAAGCTTCATCTCAGTGATATCGTGGGAAACAACAAGGACAGACTCCAGACTATTTTCATTATATTCAGGAATTGCATTGATCTGCATTACCCTTTCACCAAGATGTGAATTATAGTTAGTTTCAAGGTGAAGTTTATTTTCTGTACTAATTACATTCTGAAGAATTTCTTTCCACACACCTACAATGCCATTTTGAGAACTAACTGTTTCCAGAGATTGATTCATAAACTCTGAAGGTTTTAATCCTGTATAGTTTTCAATGACAGGGTTTGTATAAGTGATTACACCATCACAGTTCAATCGTGTGATAAGATCAGGAGAGTTTTCAGAAAGCGCCTGCATGTTTTTCCTCATGCGTTCTTCCATTTCTGCCTTCCTTTTCACTGTGATATCACGTGAATTAAGAATAATTCCACCCACAGCTCTATCTGATAGAAGATTTTTACCTGTTGCTTCCAGCCAAATAAGCTCTCCGTTATCTTTTATAAATCTGTATTGGATTGTAATTGACTTTTCAGGATCTGCCAAAAGTTCATCAAACATTGCCTTATAAGCTACTCTGTCTTCTTCATATATGTGGGCTTCATCCTTTTTATTTATAAGGTCAGATGGGTCTATACCTAATATCCTCTTTACAGATGGACTCACATACCTCAGGATCATATTCTTTTCGTAGATTGCAATTACCTCTGATGCATTTTCAAGCAGAGACTGCATTCTCTTCTGAGTTTTATTCACCTCTTCAATCTGTTCTTCAAGTTTCTCATTAGACAACTGAAGGTCTTCCTGAGTAGCTCTCATCTCTTCAGCATTCTGCCTCAATTCTTCCTGTTGCTGTTGAAGTTCAGCACTCATCTTTTGAGATTGCTCAAGATGTCTTTGAGTACGTTCATTTACATGTATGTTAAAGATCGTCCTTGCTATAATTGGCCCTACTTCTTCAATGAACCTTACTTCATTCGTTGAAAACTTTCTCAATGAAGCAAACTCAACAACCCCATAGGTTAACTCTTCTGTAATCAAGGGCACAATGAGAATCGAATCTGGCTTTTTGTCAATAATTAATCCGGAAGTGATAGAGCAATAATCCTTTGGAATCTCAGTCCTGAAAATGGTAGCTCCTTCTATAGCTGCTTGTCCAACTAAGCCATCGCCCATTTTAAATTTCGCAGACTTATATTTCTTTCTGTTGTAGGCATAGAGATTTTTCATCACGATAGACTTCTTAAACTCATTATCATCATCTTCCTCTATCACATAAAAAGCCCCCTGAATTGCGCCAATCTTTCCAATAAGATATTTTATCACATCATAACTTAAAGGATCAATAGAGTTATGTTTACGCAATATCTCACCTACTTCGGCAATACCGTTAACAATCCAGTTCCTTTCTTTCTCTCTGATCTCTGCACTTATGAGGTTTTTCTGCATGTTCAGAAGGGAGTTCCCTAATACATCGTTTTCACTTGCTGGCCTGAATTGTGTATTCAAATTACCTTCACCAATGGTGTGCGCAAAGTGTGCAGTATGTTTTAAAGATCTGACGATATTATTTGTAATTAAAGCCATCTCTCCAATCTCATCACCGGTATTAATATTAATTTCATTAGCAAGTATACCTTCTTCTGTCAGCTTAAGATACTCCTTTAGAGAGAAGAGAGGTTGAGTAAGAAATCGAACCAGATAAAATGAAAGAACGATAGTAATCAAAACTACAAACAAAGAAGCTATGATCAGATACAAACGAGAATCGTCTGAAAATCCTTTCACTGCCACTCCTCCAGCTGGTGCTTCAGATACTATTTTGGAAAATACAGAATACTGAATATAAGAAATCAACAATAACGCAGCTGCCACCAAAGATGTAGTGAATACTACAATCTTGCTGCCTAAACTTAATTTTATTTTATTGAACATAAGATCTACTTTCAATTATTAGTTATACTGAGCTTCTACTGCTAAAAAATCACCCAGTAAGGTTGTTAGATTTTGAATGAGGTTTTTATCATTTTCATTTGCTTTTTTCAATAATGAAATCTCCCAGACTCCAATAATTTCTTCACTTTTAAGCAAAGGTAAAATCATAACATCAACAGACTTGGTTGTTCCTAAACCAGAATATGGTATCATATAGCTTTCCTTAAGATCATCTATCACTAATGTCTTACCTTCTTTGGCTACTAATCCTACCAGTCCTTCTCCCACAGCAAATTCAATATCATTTGCTGAATCTAATGCCAAAGCATATGAAGAATATCTTTTTAATTTATTTTCTTCTTGATCTTTAAAGAAGAGTACAGATTGTCCGGCATCAATTTTATTACATATTACTGACAATGCCTTATCCATTTTATCTTTACCGCCAATTTTACTATTCATGATAGCATCAATTTCTTTTTTTAATTCATGAATAATATTAGACTGATCCTGTCTTAAAATTTCTTCTTCCTTATCAACAATAAATTCGTTCTTAAGTCTGTCCACATATACAACTTCCTTAAATGATTTGGTATTGAGCAATACATAATTCAGAATTATGCTTATAATTCCCGCTGCAAGAGTTATATAAAAAATTGAAAGGATATTATTATCAGCTCCGGAAAAACTATTGAATAGGATAATTGAATAAACAACCAAACCTATAAACAATATATTCGCCAGAGCATGCACTTTTGATAAAATCATTTTCATAGCTGAGTCACTTTATTTAATTCTATTAAAAACTTTATAATTTCTTCTACTTTCATAACATGGTCTATTTTTGTAACACTCATAGCAGCCTTTGGCATAGTGTCAATCACGCTTTCCTCAGGATCCTGAATGATTGTCATCCCTCCATAATCTTTAACCTTTTTCATTCCAAGAGCACCATCTTTGTTCGCTCCTGTTAATAAGATTCCAATAAGTTTTTCCTTATAAACGTATGCACAGGTCTCAAAGGTTATATCTATTGCAGGTCTTGAATTATTAACCATTTCTTCAGTGGATAAAGAAATGTAGTTACCCAGCTCAATATTCATGTGATAATTTGCTGGCGCCAGATATATTTTCCCTCTTTTAATAGGTTCATTATGATCAGGCTCTTTTACTTCTTTAATGCTCTTCAGAGAGAGAGCTTCTATAAGGCCGTTTCTTATATGTTTTAGCCTATGGCAACATATAAAAATTGGTAACGAAAAATCTTCTGGAAGCTTGTTTAATATCTTACATAAAACCTGAAAACTTCCAGCTGATCCTCCAATGACTATAGCTTTATATTTCCTGTTTAGATCTACTTCTTTCATTACCGGATTACACTTTATTCTTTCTAAAAATTCTTTCCTCGGGGCCCAACATTGTAAATTTTGGAGCAACCTCCGACCATTCGATCGTCTCTCTGGATCCCAGAATCAATAGGCCAGACATATTTAATGACTGATGAAGTTTTTTTAATATATCATTTTGCAGTTGTGGGTTATGATAAATAAGAATATTCCTGCATAATATGATATCAACATTTCCGTTAAAGGAATCTTTAACAAGATTGATCTCTTTAAATTTTATCTTACTCAGAAGATCTTTGGTGAGACTGTAATTTTCGCCCTCGGCTTTGAAATAATTGGTAAGCTCTCCCTTATAACCTGTCTTTACAAAATTACTTGTATTCAGCTCCATGCTTTTACCAGGAATCAATCCTGATTGTGCTTTCTCAATTATCCCAACATTAAAATCAGTAGATATTACTTCTGCTTTATTTAACAGGTTTAAGTCATTCAACAATATCATTAATGAAAATACTTCCTCACCTGATGAGCTACCTACTTGCCATATTTTGATATTCTGTGATAAATTCTGTTCTAGTAGCACTTTTCTTAAATGCTTCCAGAAAGACGGATCTCTGAACAACTCAGTGACATTAACTGAGATTTCTGTCAATAATTCATTCTTCTTAATTTCTCCGGATATTATTTTATTAACCAAATTCTCAACAGAGCCCAATCGTTTTATTTCTATAAAACGTTGAATTCTTCTTTTAAAAGATGCTGCTGAATAATTTGAAAAATCGTAATCAAACCTTTCAATAATTGTCTGAATTAGCTTTCTAAGCTCATTTATTCCTATTTCCGGAGCTGTTTGCATTGTTATGAGAAAAATGACATTTGGAGGATACTAACGGAATGAATGATAAGATAGTTGGGATAAATTTTAAACAATCATCTTTCAAAATATTTACCGTGAGATAAAACCATAAAACTGTCCCTATAAATTGAATTATTGTGCCGACTAACAAAAAAACAAAGCATCTTCCTGGAGCACTCATCAAACTGATTTTCAATGCAATAAACATACAAAAACAGATCTAAAAAAAATTTACATTGTGCTTAACTACACATTAAAAAATATAATTCTTTTGAGATTTTTTTACAACTAATGCAGACTCCATTCGTATTTAATTTTGAATCCTATACAGTTAGGAAAATCCGCCTGTAACAAATTACTTACTATATTATAATAATCATGAAAATCAATTTTAGACCAGCAAAGCTTGCAGTAATCATGGCCTTTACCCTGTTATTCTGTACGAAGTCAGAGGCTCAAACTGAATACAAGGTATACTCAGGTCTGATGTTCCATTTCATCAAATATACCCAATGGCCTTCTCCAGGTGGAGAAATTGTTTTGGGTGTATTTGGGAAGTCTCCAATGAACACAGAAGCGATGGCGCTTAATGGAAAGATGGCAGGCTCTATGAAAGTTGTCGTCAAAGAAATTCATAACGTAGCTGAGGTAGATGCATGTCAGATATTATTTGTGCCATCAAGTCAATCAGCAAAATATTCAGAAATTGCACCTAAAGCGAAACAACATCATGTTTTAGTCGTAAGTAATTCTCCGTCAGCTACCAAAAATGGAGTAATTGTAAACTTCTTTGAAGAGGACAGTAAAGTGAAGTTCGAAATCTCTAACAAAAATGCCGCAGAAAACGGGTTAAAGATTTCTTCTGAATTACAGAAACTGGCCAGAATAGTTGACTAAACATCATTCCCAAAATAGTATTTAAAAATAAATGAAATCAGGTAATATATTTAAAGGAATAAGAGGTAAGATAATTTTATGCTTCTTCTCAATCATCTTTTTATTCTGTGCATATGGAGTGATCAGTAGCTACCTGCTTACTAAAAACAAAAAGGCTACTGAGCAAATAAATACAACGGATCAGCCAAGTATTACTCATTTAACTGAGCTTGAGCTATTGCTTATTCAGTCAAAAAATCTAATGACCAATTGGGTTAAAATTGACATAGAAAATCATCCTGATAAAATTAAGCTTAAGCAGATACATGCCAAGGATTATCCTCAGCTGAAGGAAAAATTAACGTCGCTTCAAAAAAACTGGAAAGACCAGACCTTAGCAGATTCTTTAAAGAACCTGATTAAAGAGATCGACAAAACTTTCATAATGCAGAAAGAGATTATGACCAGCCTGGCCACTTTTGACAGCTATCAGGATGGCATCACTCCAATATTAAGCGAAAGTAAAAGCGATGAGATTTCAACAAACATCAATAGTATTTCTGTTCATCTACATAAAATACTTGATGAACTTAAACATACCACAAGTGACCAGCAAATAAGCATGATTGAAAACATGCAACTTTTGACTCGTACTAATTTTATTCTGCTTGGCTTTATTATTATACTTGGATTTTTACTTACAATAAGACTTTCCAGTCAAATAATAAAACCGGTCAACTCTTTGCACAATCTTGTTAATAAAGTTTCCAAAGGTGAACTGGACAATACTTCCATTAAGATAACCAATGATGAAATTGGAGAAATGATGGGTGATGTACAGAAAATGGTAGAGGGTCTAAAAACTACCGCCACTTTCGCAAATGAAATTGGAAAAGGGAATCTGGAATCTGAATTTGCTCCGCTAAGTGAGAAAGATGTACTTGGCAATGCTCTGATTACGATGAGAGACAATCTTGTTAAAGTTGCAAAAGAAGATAAGCAGAGAAACTGGTCAAATGAAGGTTATGCAGCATTCGGTGAGATCTTAAGAAATCATTATGATAGTACCAATGAAATGCTTGATACATTCCTTATCAAACTTGTAAAATATGTACAGGCAAATCAAGGGTGGCTATATATTGTGAATGATGAGAATGAAAATGATCCTTACCTTGAATTAAAAAGCGTTTATGCTTTTGACAGGAAAAAATTCCAGACCAAACGAATTGGTAAAGGGGAAGGCCTTGCAGGACAAGCATGGATCGAAGGAGACCTTATCTACCTCACTGATGTTCCTGATAGTTATGTAACTATTACATCTGGACTTGGAGATTCAAATCCAAAAGCAATATTGATTGTGCCGATAAAAGTCAACGATACAATAAACGGAGTAATGGAGTTCGCATCATTCAATGAATTCCAGCCTTATCAGGTTGAATTCATTCAAAAGCTTAGTGAAACTCTTGCCTCTTCCCTTTCAACTATGAAAATAAACGAAAGAACAAAAATACTTCTGGAAGAATCGCAAAAGCAAAGAAACCAGATGCATGAACAGGAAGAAGAGCTCAGACAAAATCTTGAAGAGTTACAAGCTACTCAGGAAGAAATGAAAAGAAAACAGGAAAACACTGACCTTCTTATTCAGCAGTTAAAAGCGCATGAACTTGAACTGATGAAAGAAAATGATAGCCTGAAGAGCAAAGTATAAAATCAATCAATCGAAAACCTAAGCAAAATCATTTATTAACCATTAAAATTTTAAAAGCAATAAACATCGTGCAACTTCAAGCTTCAGTATATCTTTTAATTTCAACAGCTAAAGTTTTAATAGATACTGTTCACCTCCTGTAGTTGCATCATATTCAAATTAACTTTCTGGAATATTATTTTGGATTGCCAACAATTCAGGAGAAAAAAATCATGTCCAGTTGGTTAACTCCTAATTAAATATCGCCTGATGTTACAAAGGTTTTAGAACTTTGGCCACTTCTTGTTGCCTGTTAAATCAAGCGCTAAAGAAATATGATTATCTCAAATATTTCACCAGTATAACTATAAATATTTACACATAATCAGTATGTAACCCAAACACCCAAAATTTACTTATTTACTTATTTAATTGACGCGTATAATGAATCCAAAATTTAAGAACTGCATATTATCTGCTGCCTTAGCTATGGCTATCCCCGCCATCTCCTATGCTCAAACTGACAGCACATTTCAACAATCAGAAGATATTACAGCTATATCACTCGAAGATTTGATGAATGTTAAAATTGTTTCAGCATCAAGATCTGAAGAGAAAGCATTTGAGGCTCCGTTATCATCATTTGTAGTTACGAGAAAAGAAATATTCAACTCTGGAGCTACTTCTATCCCCGAAGCGCTAAGACTTTGTCCAGGTTTGTTTGTAAAACAAATGTCAAATGGCGCATATGATGTAACTATCAGAGGAATGGACAACCTTCCTACTCACCAATATAACAATACAAATAGATTCATTCTTGTAATGATTGATAACAGGCCTGTATTCGATTATTTACAAGGCGGCACATATTGGCAAAACCTTCCTATCGACATTATAGATATTGAAAGAATTGAGGTTGTATTAGGTCCTTCTGCCCCTTTATATGGTCCTAATGCCGTTACCGGAGTAATTAATATCATTACCAAGAGCCTTGACAAAAATGGTATTTCAGCTACCGCGCATGCACAAGCAGGTGCTCCTGGGACTTATATAGGTCAAGCTTATATAGGCTTTAAACCATCCGAGAAAATTGATGTATCAGGTTCCTTTAATTATCAAAACAGACATAGAGGTACTGTTGATTTTTATGATTTTGAAAAAAGACAATTCATAACCAACCTGGATTCATCATCAACTGAATCATATAAGAACCCTGATAGCAGAAAGCAATACCTTCCTAACCCTGATCTTGCCCTTGAGAAAACTGCAGGTAATTTAAATGTTAATCTTAGACCAGCTGAAGATATCAAAATACATTTAGCTAGCGGATATAATCAAAACAGGGCATGGTATGGAATTAGTGCTGGCTCTCCAATGACATACTTAAGTAACAAGAGTTACTACGGTATGATCAAAAGCGAACTGAAAGGCTTCTTAGTTCAAGCTTCCATATTAAATGGTGTACAAGGTTTAGTTGGCGACGTTTCACAATATCAATATAAGTATAGAAATATCGATGCTTATATAGATTATACTATAAAAGTAACGGATAAATTTAACATTCGTCCTGCTATCAATTACCAAAACAGTTCAGTAGATGATACGCCGTATACCGTAGATAAGAATAAGTCCGGAATTTTTAATAATAAGGCTACAATGTTCAATTTTGCTGCATCATTGAAAGCAGATTATACATTAGGTAAATTTAGATTCATTGGGGCTCTTAGAGGCGATAAATTCAAGTTTCCTGAAAAGTTATATCTATCTTATCAGGGTATCGTGAATTTCAGAGTAAACGAAAAGAATAATTTACGACTTGTTGCTGCTCGCTCCAATAGTGGCTCATTTATTTATGATACATATGCTAAACTAAATGTAGGCAATATTCCTCCTAATCCCTTCAATCCTTTTCCTACCCAAATATGGGTTCTTGGATCAAAAGACAGAAGACTGGTTACTAATGACATGTTAGAAATTGGATATCGCCTTCAGCTTATGGAAAATCTTCAGTTAGATATTGCGGGATTCCATCAAGTAGCTCAGAACTTTTCCAGCACGGTTCAAGAAGCACCAGCCGTTTCTAACAATGTAGTATTCGTAAATATGTCTATTACAAACCTGGATCTTAAGGCTGTACAAAATGGAGCAACTATCGCAATGAACCTGGCCCTTAGCAAAAACAAAATCAACATTAAACCTTTTGTAACAATACAAAAAACCAGACTTAAAAATTACTCTCCTTACTATTCGTCTCCAGAAGGATCTCAGAATCCTAATTATACAACTGAGACCCAATCTGACGTGGATGGAAAAGCCACTCCAAATGTTTATGGAGGATTTTATGCTAACTATACTCCAAACAGCAAGTGGAATGTCAATGTGAATGGATACCTAATGAGCAAATACTCCATATACACACTTTCCTCTACTCAGGATGGTGTTCCTTACAATGAGTTTCCCATCAGTAATATAAATGGAAAGTTAATCTTGAACGCTAAAATATCATATCAGTTAACTAAAAACTTAAACATATTCGCAAATACAAGAAACGCATTTGATGAAGATAGCAGAGAGTTTTTTGGATCTGATTTAATACACGGTTTATATTTAGCTGGTATCCACTTTGATTATTAGAATCATATTACTTTTAAATAAAAAAAGGGATTGCAAATGCAATCCCTTTTTTTTATTTAAGGTCTAAAAACAATTATTTCTGCTTAGCCCGCACCACAAGGCTTCCGAATTCAACCATTGTTCCCATCACTTCTCTGGATGGCTCCTCTATTTCAATTGAGTCCAATACTTCAAAATTATTAGACGAAAGGAGCAATATAAGCTCTTCTTTTGAATACATCGTAAAGCCATATTTAGTCACAGGAAGATTCTCCATAATATGTTTAGGTCTTACCACAACAATCAATTCTCCATCTGCCGTCAATACTCTTTTAAATTCATTAAGTGTAGTGATAGGATTTTCCCAGAAATAAATAGTATTGACTGTAAACAACTTGTTGTATGAATTATCTTTCAATGGCAGCTTATCTGCTGAAGCAAGATGAAACCTGACATTCCCGATTTTGACATATTCAGCATTCATCTTTTCGGATTCTTCAATCATAGTCTCTGAAAAATCACATCCTGTATATACTATGGTTGGATGTATAGAAACTATATTTTTAACAAAAAATCCATTGCCCATACCAATCTCCAATATTCTGTCGTGAGCACAGGGATTTACTGCTTTAATGGCTTCCAGATTCATAATTTTGTTTCCTTCATTCATATGAACCCCTGTCTTTACGCCATCTTCATTCGTTGGTCTTCTTAACTGACTTGCAAATGCTTTATATTGTTCTTCCATGGACTGTTATTATAGTTATATTCAACTCTAACTTACAGCTATTTATACTTATTTCAATCTATTTAGGATTGAATAATATCAAAATCAAATGTATCGCATAAGATATTAAACTGGCATAATATTTTCTGCAATTCAGGGTTCTTGAGATTTATATATTTTACTAATTAAAAAATTTGATCAAAAAAAAATGAGAGTAGTTTTATTTTTAATATTATTGATAACTATTAGTCAATATTCAACAGGACAGACTCAAATTGAAAACCTTGTATTTGAAGGGGCCGGTATTAGGGGTATAGCTTATAGCGGCGCAATATATGAACTCGAAAAAGCTGGAATTACAAGTAATATTAAAAAAGTAGGTGGCACGTCTGCAGGGGCAATAACAGCCTTAATGCTTTCTTTAGGATACACATCTTCTGAGATATATGAAATTATATCATCAACAAAATTTCAAAGTTTTAATGATGGTAAATTCATTTTTATAGGAGGAATCTACAGGATGAATAACAGCTTTGGCTGGTATCAAAGCGATACTTTTAACAAATGGCTTGAAAAAATTATAAGCAAAAAAACAGGCAATGCTGATATTACTTTTTCAGATCTGAAAAAAAATGGATTTAAGGATCTATACGTTACAGGCACCTGTCTGAACAAACAGCAACTGCTTGTATTCTCTGTGGAAACGTATCCATCCATGAAAATTAAAGATGCAGTAAGAGCATCCATGTCTATCCCTTTGTACTTTGAAGCAGTATTTATTGATAATATAGGCAACAGCTATAAAAATAAAAAATCCGGAAAAAATTTAGATATTGTCGTAGATGGAGGTATTACCGGCAACTTTCCTATATTCCTTTTTGATACTTATGCTAATGATTCTTTACAAGGAAAAATAAGAATACCAAATAATAAAACTTTGGGATTCAGAATTGACTCAGATGCTCAAATAATAAGTGACTCAATAAATCACAACCTTGCAACGCTTGAAATCAACAATACTATTGATTATCTGAGTGCATTTTACATCTATTCCATTGAGAGTCTTAACAGAATACCATTAATTCCTCAGGATTGGGAGCGGACAGTTTCAGTTTCTTCAGCAGGAATCAATCCCAGAGTGAGAAAATTATCTGAAAAAGAACTTAAAACACTCATTAAAAGCGGCGAAAACGCGACAGCAAAATTCTTGTCCGGAAAAAATAAATAAGTAAACCATTTCTAAATTGATCAAAATGGTTTGTATATCAAATGCTAAAAATAACAGATGCTGTAAGTCCCAGGTTATTCCTTAGACAGACAGCATCACTACTATTTTTTAAATAAGATTGGTTATTTGTTTACTTAGCAAATTTGCTATTCTTTTTCCCGTAGGCAAAATAAACCAGCATCCCTATTCCCATCCAAACAAATAATCTGATCCATGTATCTATAGGAAGAGCATACATCATATAAAAACAAACAACAACTCCCATTACTGGCACAAATGGTACCCATGGTGTTCTGAAAGCTCGGGGAGCATTCGGATTTGTTTTACGCATCACTAATACTCCGATACAAACAAGTACAAATGCAAACAATGTCCCAATGCTACTCATCTCTCCCACGACAGTAACAGGCACAAATGCTGCGAATAAACCAACAAATACAGCAAAAAGAATATTGGATTTATACGGAGTTTTGAATTTAGGATGTAAATCAGAGAATACAGATGGCAATAATCCGTCTTTAGACATGGTATAAAACACTCTGGACTGCCCCATCAATAAAACCATAACCACAGAGGAATATCCTCCCAGAATAGCTATAATGATCATTTCCTGAAAAAATTTATAAGGAGTATTTTCAATAGCTTTTGCCACTGGCGCAGCTTCTCCCACAAAGTTCTTGTAGTTTTCCAAACCTGTCATCACATGGGCAAATAGAACATAAAGGATCGTACAAATAACAAGTGATCCTAAAATTCCAATAGGCATATCCCTTTTAGGATTTTTAGCTTCCTGCGCTGCAGTGGACACAGCATCGAACCCAATGAAGGCGAAGAATACAACAGCAGCTCCCGTGACCACTCCTGTCCAACCGAAATGCTCAAATGCTCCTGTGTTTTCCGGAATATAAGGAATATAATTTTCCTTATTGATATATCCCCAACCAAGGAAGATAAAAGCCAAAACTACGGATACTTTAAGAACAACTACAAAATTATTCAGTCTTGCAGACTCCTTGGTACCTCTGATCAAAATTAAAGACATTAGAACTGTAATAAAAACAGCAGGAAGGTTTATGATTCCATTCACTGTCTGGCCATTAACTATCGTAGAATCGAATGGAGACATCATTAATTGAGCTGGCAGATCTACATTGTATAAATGGAACAATTTGCTTAAATATCTTGACCAGCTAATTGCCACGGTAGCAGCTCCAACAGCATATTCAAGGACCAGATCCCAACCGATAATCCAGGCTATAAATTCGCCCATAGTAACATAAGAATAGGTATAGGCACTACCTGCAATCGGTAGCATAGAAGCGAATTCTGCATAACAAAGTCCTGCAAATGCACAGCCCAAAGCGGCAATCATAAAAGATATTGTAACAGCAGGACCGGCATTATTAGCCGCTGCAATACCGGTAAGAGAGAATATACCTGCTCCGATAATTACACCTATTCCTAATGTTACCAGGTTAAATGCCCCCAGAGTCTTTTTGAGCTGCGGACCTTCTGTCGTGTCCTTTAACACCTCTTCCAGTGGCTTTGTCCTGAACAAACTGTTATTCGATTTCATGCTTCTGACTTAAAAATTCTTTTTTCTTAACACCTTAAAATATAAAACAAAAGTTAAAAATAAAAAAAAGCCCTGTAATATTAATCATTACAGGGCTTTTTTAATAAGTTGAGCTGTTTTTAGCTTGCTGAAAGCAAGGAAGCAATAACCATTGCTACAATTGAGACCAACTTGATAAGAATATTCAATGAAGGTCCGGATGTATCTTTAAACGGATCTCCTACAGTATCACCCACAACTGCAGCTTTATGAGGATCTGAGCCTTTAAAGTATTTTTTACCATTGATATCAACTCCGGTTTCAAACATCTTTTTAGCATTGTCCCACGCACCGCCTGCATTTGATTGGAAAAATGCCATCATAACTCCTGAAACAAGCACTCCTGCTAGGAACCCCCCTAAAGCCATTTTACCAAGAGTAAAACCAACTATAAGTGGAAATGTCAGAGCAATTGCACCAGGCAAAATCATATGGCGCAGAGCTGCTTTGGTAGAAATAGTTATACATTTCTCGTAATCTGCTTCTGCTTTTCCTTCCATGATACCTTTGATTTCTCTGAATTGCCTTCTAACCTCTTCCACCATCGCATTTGCAGATTGTCCTACAGCCTGAATTGCAAAACCTGAAAACAGGAATGGTGTCATTCCTCCAATCAGTAATCCCGCAAGTACTTTAGCATTCGCAATGTCAATTACTTCAAGACCTGAGGTCTCCATATATGCAGAGAACATTGCAAGAGATGTTAGTGCCGCGGAAGCAATCGCAAATCCTTTACCGATTGCAGCGGTTGTATTTCCTACAGAATCAAGAACATCAGTTTTTTCTCTGACTTCTTTTGGTAAAGCTGCCATTTCTGCAATTCCACCTGCATTATCAGCAATTGGTCCGAATGCATCTATAGCAAGCTGGATACCTGTAGTAGCCATCATTCCTGATGCTGCAATTGCTACACCATAAAGGCCAGCCATATTGAAGGCAAATATGATACCTAAAGATAGAATTACAACTGGAATCGCTGTAGAGAACATTCCCACACTAAGACCTGCAATAATGTTGGTCGCAGCTCCAGTCATAGATTGACGTGCAATCATAGTTACAGGGCCCCTGTCTTTTCCAGTGTAATATTCGATTACAAGACTGATCAAAGTACCAACTAACAAACCTATGATTACTGAATAGAAAATATTCACAGAATCAACAGACAATCCATTAATGTTGATATGTTTATCAAACATGAAGTCAATGATAAAATAAGAGGCAATTGCTGTAAGAATTACTGCTCCGAAGTTACCGACATTCAAAGCTACCTGAGGACTTCCTTTTTCTCCAACTTTTACAAAAAAAGAAGCTATAATTGAAAAGATAAGACCTGCAGCAGCAAGGAACAATGGAAGTAATATTGCAGGATTAGTACCTGAGATATCTTTGGTCATTGGTGCTACTGTGAGTCCAAGTACCATCGTTGCAAGTATTGTACTAACATAGGATCCGAAAAGATCTGCACCCATACCGGCTACGTCACCTACGTTATCACCTACGTTATCTGCAATAACAGCAGGGTTTCTTGGATCATCTTCTGGGATGCCGGCTTCTACTTTTCCAACTAGGTCAGCTCCAACATCAGCAGCTTTAGTATAGATACCCCCGCCTACTCTGGCAAACAATGCAAGACTTTCAGCTCCTAGAGAAAAACCTATCATTACTTCAAGTACCTTTTTTACTCTCCACGGCTCAACACCTAAAACAGAATGAATGTTACTGAATAGAAGGAATAAAACACTTATTCCAATAATTCCTATAGCAACAACGTTTATCCCCATGACTATACCACCTGAAAATGACACGTCCAGGGCTTTGGAAAGACTTGTTTTGGCAGCCTGAGTAGTTCTTACATTGCTTTTAGTGGCTATTTTCATACCAAGAAAACCAGCAAGAGCTGAAAAACAAGCACCTACCAGGAACGCTACTCCTATCAGCCAGTGTGAATTCTCTTCTTCAGCCAAAAATGAAAGCAACCCAGCAATAACGATGACGAATATCGACAAGGCTTTATACTCAGCCTTTAGAAATGATAGAGCACCATCTGCTATATGCTTAGCGATTACAGTCATTTTGCCTTCTCCGGCAGGCTGACTGGTCACCCACTTAGTTTTAAAAAAAGTAAATATCAGAGCTAACACTCCGAGAATGATAATTCCAAAAATCTCCATTTTAATTAGTTTAGGTTATTAATTAATTAGTAAACAAGATTTATATTAACTATCAAATTTACAGTAATTTAAATCAAAACCTAAAAGATAAAATCGGTAGACATGAAACTGGAGTGATTTTCTTTTACGATCTCTTTTATAATTACTTTATTTGGTTCTATCTCTTTAGCAGCTACAAGAGTTCTGATAGAGAATGCTCTTAATGCATCTTCTACAGAGAGTGTTCCTTCTGCCGAATCTTTTCTTCCATTGAATGGAAATACGTCCGGTCCTCTTTGACACTGGCTGTTAATATTCACTCTACATACCTGATTCACAAGTCTGTCTACAAGGTAAGCCAAGTCTTTAGAATCGCTTCCGAATAAACTCACCTGCTGCCCATAATTAGAGTTAACAATATAATCGATAGGCTCCTGAACATCATCAAATGCTACTACAGGCACTGCAGGCCCAAATTGTTCTTCGTGGAAAATCTTCATTGAAGAATCTACCGGAAATAAAATCGCAGGGTTAAAGTATGTGTTACAAATTGCACCACCATTAGGGTTAACCACTTTAGCGCCTTTAGATTCCGCATCTTTTATCAAGTCAGTAAGGTATCCTGGTTTTTCAGGCTCTGGTAGCGGAGTGATGGAAACACCATCTTCCCAAGGCATACCTCTCTTTAGTTTATCAAGCTCAGTTACAAATTTCTGAATGAACTGATCTTTAATTTTATTATGAACAAAAATGATCTTTAATGCAGTACAACGTTGTCCATTGAAAGAAAGCGAACCTAACAAACATTCCTTAACAGCATTATCAAGATCTGCGTGAGGAAGCACAATACCAGGGTTTTTAGCTTCAAGAGCTAAAACTGATCTCAGCCTATTTGGTTTAGGATGCTGACTTTTTAGTACGTTAGCTGATTTACTTGTACCTATAAAAGCCAATACATCAATTTTACCGGTTGACATCAATGGACCGACTGTGGCTCTGCCTCTTCCGTAAACTATGTTTACAACACCAGCAGGAAAACACTCCTGAAAAGCGGCAAGCAATGGTCTATGTAGGAGTACACCAATTTTCGCAGGTTTAAATACGATAGTGTTTCCCATAATCAGGGCAGGAATAAGAGTGGTGAAAGTCTCGTTCAAGGGATAATTGTATGGTCCCATACAAAGCACTACCCCAAGCGGTCCCCTTCTTACTTTCCCGATGATTCCCTGTTCAATTTCAAATCTTGAAGATTTTCTGTCGAGTATTTTTAATGCATTAATTGTATCATTTATGTATTCTACTGTTCTGTCAAATTCTTTTTCGGAATCCTTAAGTGGCTTTCCGGTTTCCCACATAAGCATGTTTACCACTTCCCACTTCTTCTCCTTCATTTTCCATGTAAACTTTTCAACAGCTTTAATCCTTTGATCTACATGCATCATCGGCCACTCGCCTGTTCCATTTTTGTAGGCATTTGCCGCGGCATCCATAGCTTCAAATGCTTCCTTTTCCGTTAATAGAGGAAAGCTTCCTAACTCAACCTGAGTTAGGGTTCCATCTTTTTCTATACAAACAGGAGAAAAAACCTTTTGTGTTGCCCCTTCTGCATGCTTAATTTCTCCATTGATCAAATATTCCTTTTGGTGTAAAGGTCCGTTCAGTTTTACTGAAGCAGGTATATTTTCCTCTTTTGGAAAAAGATTTTCAAAATTCATATTGGTTTATTGTTATCTGTTTAGTTTCTCTATTTTTTATCCGATGCTACCACCACCGGTAATTTCAACTGATTAGTAACATCTATAATGCTGATAAGTTTTTGGACCTCAAGAGTTCTGTCCATTTTTAACACAATGGTTGGGTTTTCCAGCCCCTGTGTGGTGGATTCCAGTTGGTCTTTCAAGACATCAAAATTAACTTCATCCTTGCCTATATAGATCTTAGAATCTTTATCTACAGTAAGGTTTACCACCTGTCTAGGAATCGCAGCACCTGTCTTTGCTTGTGGTAGCAATACCTTAATTGCATCCGGACTTGCCAGAGTTGACAACATCAGAAAGAATACCAACAAGAAAAACATAATATCTGACAATGCTGCAGCTTCTACCGCAGCATGAGCCTTTTTACGCCTTTTGATCTTCATATACTGGTTTGTGTAGAATGTCAAGGAAATCGATAGCCTGAAGTTCCAGACTTGTTACATTTTTCTCAATCATAGTATTGAGCAAAGTGTAAAAAATATGGGCAATGATACCTACAATAAGGCCAGCTGAAGAAGTGATCATTTTCTGATAAATACCGTCAGCAATAACTCCGATACTTATATTGTCATTTGCAGCAATATCCTGGAATGTATGGATCATACCGAATACAGTACCAAGGAATCCTAACATCGGAGCTACCGCTGCAATTCCGACAAGTAATCCCATGTTTTTTTCCATTTTAGAAACTTCAACAGCTGCAACATTTTCCATTGCGCTTTCAATATCTCTGATAGATGAACCTAAACGGATGATCGCTTTTTCAAGCATTCTTGCAACAGGCAGAGATGAGTTTTCGCACAGTCTGAGCGCTTCTGCTGTTTTACCTGTCTGCACCTTTTCCTTCACAATTGACAAAAGGCCTTTGTCAGGCTGAGCATTATTTTTAATATAGAGATATCTCTCTATGAAAATGTAAAATGAAATTAATGAAAGTATAAGAATTGGAACCATGATTAAACCACCCATCATGATCAATTGGAGGTAGGAAAGTCCTTCTTTAGGAGTTGAGCTGGCAGCTGTAGCGGCAACTAAAGCTGAGTCCATTTGCAGGAAAATAGTCATACTTAAATTTAGTCCTTGTTTTAGTGATTATCTCTTTAATTATATATCTGATTATCAATACTTAGATATACAGTTAGTATTATAAACGTCAGTTTCTATTTTAAATTTCAAGTTTTGATTCTTGCGGCAATTATAAATCCCTTTATTGCTCATTTAAGTTCCCAAATTGGAATAATAATAGCCAATTCAGGAGTTTTTTTTGATTTCTTTAATCTTTGATAAAATTAAGGCTAGGGTTAATAATGCAGAAACACCATTCACCCATCTTATAAACTTCAAACTTTCAACACCTTACATTTAAATTTTCAACTTTAGGAATGTAATATTACTATATCCCCAATTTAATTAGCGGCAAATATATGAATTTAACTTAATTCCCTAACAATGATATTTTTCACTTAGACAAGTATATAGGTTAAATCCTGAGATTATGATTCTTAATTATTGATTCCTTTTAAAACAGAAAAAAAAAGAGGTTGTCCGAAAGTCAGACAACCTCCAATCAAAAGATTTAAGTTTTTTTATGGAAAAACAATTCCCGGATATGAAGCTACATTTACCTGAGGCAAAGTTGAGCCATATTTATTATTTATAGCATTGATAAAGCCATTGGCAACTATTGCATTACCCTGAGGGGTAAGGTGAATTCCATCAAGGGAAAATGCTCCTCCTGTTACAAATGTTGCTGTAAATGTAAGACCTTCAAATGTTATCCCTGTTTTAAGGGAACTCATTACTGAAGCCATATCTGCAAAGGCAAGATCTTTTTGCTGGGCTACATTCAGGATGGTTTGGTTATATGCTGCAGTTGCTGATTTAATATTGGCAATCTCCGTTTGATCAAGCACATATTTACCTGGAATGGGAGTCTGACTTCCCCAACCATAACATTTTATGGAATCCTGAGGAATCGTTAACAATATTAATTCGTCGCTTTTTATTTGTCTCAGGCCTCCTGGAGCATTCTTATCGCTGATGATAAAAGGATTTTGTCCCAGATTGAAAGTAATTCCTAAAGGACCATAAGCTTGATTCAGAGCAACTACCTGGGTTTGTGATGTCAACGCTAAACCATTATAAGGTATAGTGGTAAAATATGGAATATCTGTAATATCAGGAATGTTCGCTATCACTCCTTTGGCTCCTCCTGCCAATACTGAATTTGCTATAGTATTCAGATATTGAGAATATGCAACTGGATTTGTAATACTATCTCCCCCCCCTTCACCTCCTGTCGATGCATATAGCAGCACATCATTATTTCCAATCCATATAGAAACAAATGTAGGGTTTTGAGCTACTACATCTCCTACTACTGTTGAAACTCCCGGATTGCTTGCTATCCTAAAATAAAATGGATTTCCAGGATTTGCTCCCAGCGGGCTTCTGCCAAAAAGGGGGGAAAGCAAATGAAAAGATTTTGCTCCTGGAACACCCATATTATTAAATGGCCCCTGACCTCCTATTGGATTAAGGTTTGCAAGATTAGGCTGGCCTGCCAACACAGGTGAGAGAGAAGTTACCCCTTTACAGTCAGTTACAGGAGCTAATACTCTTTTAGTAACTAATTGACCGTTTTGCACCCCTATCCCATTCTCGTCTACCATGTACGGAACCTTAAATGGTCCTCCGCCTGCCAATGCGAATTGCTGTGCAAGGATGTTGGTATAAGCATATGTTTGTCCTTGTATATACAAGGCACCACTAGAATAACCCGCCGTCAGAGAATTTCCCACGGCCACATATTTTGAAAAATTTGCAGACCCCGAAGTGACTGCAATATCTTCTTTTATATCCGGTTTGCATCCAAATGATAAAGCTGCGAGAGCTAAATAAAGATGCGCTATCTTAAGTTTCATAGTTCCTTTCTGATTAAAAATTATATGATAAGCCAATTCCTGGAATATATGCATAGGTTTTGTATGCCCCTTTAAAATTTGCTGGTTTATACTCCGAATCACGTTTCAGCTGATTGACAAATAAAAATGACAAGTCTATACTTAATCTCTCTGTAGGATAAATGGAAAGCCCTGCAGATAGCCCAATTCTATTTCCATCAGGAGTTTCAGGGTTTTCATAATCTTTTTTTACAGGAGTTTCATCATAATATCCGCCTAGTCTTATTGTAAGCATATCACTAGCTTTGTATTGACCTCCTAGTCTGAAGATAAATGTGTTATCATACTTTCTTGGATTTCTGGAATCAGGTAGTGATGGGGTATTTTGTTTGAAGTCAAAGATAAGCGAATCATAAGCACTCCATCTGACATAATCAACCTGAGCTCCAATAAGGAAGTTATCATTTATGTTATATGAGATACCACCACTGAAAGTAGCTGGTAATGGAAGAGTGGCATCAAATTTATTTCCTGCTGGGAAATTAGCGGATAAAGATGATGGTACTGTAAAGTTGGCATCGCCATCCTTTAAGTCCATCTTTATTTTGGATCTGTAGTTCAAGCCAATTGTCAGAGCTTCTATAGGTTTAAATGATATCCCCAAATTGTATCCCCAATTGGTTGCATGACCTTTTAGATTTGCCTGACCAGAGCTTCCATCTGCAAAAGTGACAGGTATAGCGCGGTGAAGATCTACTTTACCATAAGCAAACACTAGCCCTGCTCCAATACCAAGCTTATCACCTATTTTGTAAGAAACTGTTGGCTGAAAAAAAACTGCTTTTAATTTGATATCCTGGATCAAATATTTTCCTCCCCAATTATCACCCCATACAATGGAACTGCCAAATGGAGTATATACTCCTATTCCCGCACTTAAATTATCAGTAATTTTGGCGCTGGCAAATACTGAAAAAGGAGTAGACAAAGGGTTATCTGTCCTTGCTGTAAAACCAGCGTTGGAGGAGCGAAACTGAGTATAAGAAAATATACCACTAATGCTTCCTGTAAAGCTATACTTGTCTTTTATCAAAGACAAAGCTCCCGGATTAAAGAATATAGAACCGGCATCCATTGTAAGTCCTGTGCCAATATGTCCCATTCCGACATATCTTACCCCAATAAGATTTACCTGGTATCCTCCAGCCTTAACCAATCCGGCAGCTGAGAGAAATATCATAAAAAATAATAGTTTTTTCATGTTAAATTGATTTTAAAAATTGATGCTATAACTGGTAGTCCTGATATTTTGTTTCAGAGTGAATCTGACTTGAAATTAAAAAAATGCTGTTAAATAATCATTAAATCAGTCTTTCAGATGAATATTATTCTTACTTAAAACCTAAATTTGAAATATGAAGGTCTTTATTATTATAATTATCTCAAGCATTGGGGAATTACCTTAAAAGGTACGGAAATACAGGTTGTAACACATATTTATCTTAAGATAAATTCTTTTGCCAAATTAATTCAATTAATTATTTTCGAACAAATTACCGCATTTGTGAACAAATTATTATTGCTATTCATTGCCCTATTCATGCTTTCCTGTGAGGGCACTAATACCATGAATCTTTCATCAGCAGTTTTAGAAAAACCTGTTACTGATTCTGTAAAAGATACTACTCATGGACATATCAATCAGATACAAATCTCCATCAAAGGCAGCACTACTGTTGCTCCTGTTATGGAAAAGTTAATCTCAAGATTTGAAAAGAGAAATAAATTATATGCCTTTCATTTAGAAGCTGCCGGAAGCCAGTCTGGTATAGAAGCCTTAAAAAGGCAGGATGCAGATATAGCCATGACTTCTGCAATCATGAATGAGAATCATAAATTTGATTTTCATAAAAGAAAGCTTGATTTTGTTGAACTATATCTCGGTGGTGATGCACTTGCAATCATTGTGAATGTAAACAATAAAGCTAAGGGCTTAACCAAAGAAATGGTGAAAGAAATTTTTACAGGTAATATTAAACAATGGGAAGTAAGCACTGGCCTTGATAAGCATATACGCATCTTTGGAAGAGATACCACATCAGGTACATATCGATATTTTAAAGAACAAATACTGGACAATGAAAGCTTCTCCGAAAATACAGTATCTCTTAAAAACAGTAAGGACATAATTGATTCCGTTCGAAAATATCAAAATGCAATTGGTTATGTTTCATTTGCTCAATTGAATTATTCAGTAGAACCACTTGATATCTCCTTTGACAAAGGAAAATCTTTCATAAAATTAAGGAATGAACATGTGGAGAATTTCCACTATAAATTTGTAAGGCCTTTATACCTCTATTACACCGCTGATACATACATAAAATTAAAAGCATTTATTGATTTTATAAAAAGTGATGAAGGAAAAGAAATAATCTTCAATGAAGGGTATATACCTGTCAGCAGTTCTTTAATCAGTGGGAAACATCATAAAGAAATTCAATAAGAAAAAGGCTCCGGATTCATTAAACAAGAGATTCCGTTCCTTGTTTTTCTTTAATGAAAGATGAACAAAAAGACGTCAGAATCCAACTTTTAAATATGCTGACCAAGGAACAGGCCCATATTTCATTTGCAGGGTCTGTTGAGGGTATAGATTATAAAACAGCAGGGAAATCAGAAAAAACATTTCCTTATAATATCTGGCAACTAAGTTCGCATATTCAGTTTACACAAAAAGATATTCTTGAATTCTGCACCAACAATCAATATAAAGAGCCAAAGTGGCCTGATGATTACTGGCCTTCAAATGCAAAACCTACACAACAGGAATGGCAAGATTGTCTCAGTTATTTTCAAGAGGACAGGAATTCTTTTGTTAATCTCATCAAAAACCCTTCTGCTGATCTATTGGCGCCTATCCCACATGGCACAGGACAAAACCTTTTAAGGGAAGCCATATTAATCTGTGATCATACAGCTTACCATACAGGTCAGATTGTTCTTTTAAGAAAGTTGCTTGGAAATTGGTGAAATTAATGGAACCTTTTCTCCACTTCTTTTCTAAGATTCTGAGCAGTAATCAGCGGACCTTCTGTAGACCCAAGATTATAAAGCCATGCTGGAATTGCTCCGGAAGGATCAACTCTCATTTCATAAATTACCTGGCAGGAATTCTGAGTAATCGGAGTTATTTTCCAAAGTGTCTGGTAGTGTTTAATCCTCACTCTACCGCTTCTTTCAGGAAGGTAATCTGGCACTCCCATTCCTGTCAGTGTATATTCACCAGTTGATTTATTTTCAGAAATTTTAAGATGAACAATCATATCTCGGTCTTGTATAGGCCAAGGTGCACTCGTCATCTGATAATGGTAGTATTCGTTTTCATTTACCTTTTTCAATAACTTAGCTTCACTGCATTTATAAACCCAATTGGTATATTTTTCCTTATCCTTAAGTATTTCAAGTACATTAGAGGCAGGGTAGTTTATACTGGTCTCAATTTTAATTTTCTTGATTCCTGCATCTTTATCTCCAGTATAAATTCTAATTCCTTCTTCCTCCTTCTTTAATTCCCAATCACCACTTGTGGAAGTAAAGGCCAATAACAAATTTAAAAACAGCAGGGAAAATGTTAGTTTGATCACGTTTAATTATGTTTTTCTATTCAACTATATTATTGCCAACTTAAAAAATAACTTAATATTTATTAACTAAGCCATTATGTATATGTTACGATTAAAATAAGATTAAATATACATTCTGGGATAAAAAGCTTAAAACGATAAAATAAGTTCTTCTATATTCCTTTTTTTAGTAACATGGCTCATTCTGATGATTGTGTTTAATAAAAACAATCTTTCCAATATCAAATCCTTCATTTTTTGCTTTATCAATTAATTGATCAACTACATTCTTTGACAATACAGGTTTTCTGGACAATATCCAAAGCCTGGTTCTTGACTCATCACCGGCTAATGCATACTCATACTCATTTCCTACAGAAAGGATTTGATAATCTCTTTTAAATGGACCTCTGAATTTAACCTTAAACTTTGAATTGGTGCCAGCGTCTTTCAAAATGGCTTTACCGAACGACTTTTTAAGATTACCGGATTCAGTTACACGACATTCATTAACAATTCTGAATGTTCCATCTTTTTCCAAAGAATATTCCGATGTAGCATTGATACAACCCTTTTCAAATTTGGTAGGGATTGCAGCTATTTCATACCACTTCCCCTGATACCTGTTCAGATCAATTTTTCTTTCTACTTTGAGCGGAGCTGGCTTTCTTCTCATAAGATATCCTAAAATTGCTCCTGCAATTGCTCCCCCTAGAACCGATCCCCATCTGATTTCCTTTTCCATCATTTCATCTTTATAAAAGAATAACGACTACTGCATTAAGACTGTTTTTAATAACAATTCAGTATGGTAATCTAACTCTGATCATCTATAATTCAAGCAGCCAAAGAGTTCTGAATGGAAGATAAAAACAAAAAGAGATTGACATGTCTGCCAATCTCTTTTATTTTATCACAACCAATCAAACTTTAATCTCCATCGATTAGATTGCCCAAACCGCCGAGAATACTACCTTCCTCTCTGCGTTGACCAATACCATATGCTAGCATACGGGAAGCAAGTCGGCTTATTGGCAAAGATTGTACCCAAACCTTTCCAGGTCCTCTTAATGTCGCGAAAAACAAGCCTTCACCACCGAAAAGTGAATTTTTGATTCCTCCTATGAATTCAATATTATAATCTACTCCACTGGTGAATGCTACAATACAACCAGTATCCACTTTAAGTACTTCACCAGGCTGAAGTGTTTTCTCCGTAACCATCCCTCCTGCATGCACGAAAGCAAAGCCATCGCCTTCCAGCTTTTCCATAATGAATCCTTCACCTCCAAAAAGTCCGGTGCCCAGTTTTTTCTGGAATTCAATTCCTATAGAAACACCTTTAGCAGCACACAAAAAGGCATCTTTTTGACAAATTAATCTACCATCCAATTCTGCTAGGTTCATAGGTATTATTTTACCAGGATAAGGAGAAGCAAAACTAACATGCTTTTTACCAGATCCACCATTAGTAAAAGCAGTCATAAACAAACTCTCACCGGTGAGAAGTCTTTTTCCTGCAGAAAAAATCTTTCCAAGAAATCCTCCTTGTTGCTGAGATCCGTCACCAAAAATAGTTTCCATTCTTATCCCATCTTCCATCATCATAAAGCTGCCGGATTCAGCAACTACAGTTTCCTGAGGATCGAGTTCTATTTCTACAAACTGCATTTCCTCACCATAAATCTTGTAATCTATTTCGTGATTGCTTTTCATATAAATTATTATGTTTGACAGATACGAATTTAACAAAATCTTTAATTCTAAAGTTGATTTAAATACAAAGTCCATTCCTATTCGATCCATGAAAAGAATTTATCTACACTTTATTCTTTGCTTTGTGTTTTTTCAAGCTTTTAGCCAACAAATAGATTCTGTTTCAATTGAAAAAAAAAGCAAACAGCATATATATAGAGTAAAATGGTATATCGATGCCCCTATTATAGTTGGTGGTTTAGTCTCTAATTATTATGGCGTTCGTGTTTTAAAAGGGAAAAAGGGAATAGATGAAGCAACCGTTCTTACATTAGGTCCTGAAGATGTTCCAAAATTTGACCGAGGAGCTACCAGGCAGAATCCCGCATTTGCAGAAAAAGCCATGCACATATCCGATATAACTCTTACAACGACTATTATTTTGCCAGGACTATTATTGTTTGATAAAAAAATCAGGCAGGATGCAGTTAGGATAGGAGTAATTTACCTGACTACGGTTTCCCTTATGTCCAATTGTTATTCCTGGGGAGTAGGCCGAATTAACAGATACCGCCCCTATGTTTATAATCCAAATGAAAGCATGGAAAGACGAACCCGAAACGGTTCCAAAAACTCATTTTATGGAGGCCATGCTGCTGCTGCTGCTACGTGTTCTTTTTTTGCGGCAAAAGTATTTGCTGATTATCACAAAGGATCTAAACTTGTACCTGTATTCTATGGTCTGGCAATTATTCCTCCTGCCATAACAGCCTACTATAGATATAAGGCTGGTATGCATTTCCCTTCAGACCTGATTGTTGGAACAATAGCCGGGGCTGCTATAGGAATTGTAGTTCCTGAACTTCACAAACCTCGAAAAAAGAACAAAAATATGTCATTTGATCCTATAATTGGTCCTTGCCAAGGATTTGCAATGACTTATAAATTCTGATTTAAAACCGGTAATTTATTCCAATTCCTTTCGCATGAAAACTTACCATAGGTGAAATTGTAAGTTTTTTGGGTAAATGGAAACGGTTGAGATGTGTCAAATAAGCAAGATGAACAGATAATATGCCAATTCCGGCCCCTGCCAGGACATCGGATTGCCAGTGTTTATTATTTAACATTCTACAAACTCCTACTGAAGCAGCAACTGCATATCCGGAAACACCTATCCAAGGGCTTATATCTTTAAACTCCTGATGTAAAATAGCCGCTGCCACAAAAGCGTCAGTTGTATGTCCTGATGGGAAAGACATAAAATCAGATTTATCAGGACGCTCCCTGCCAACTATATTTTTTAATGGGAAAACCATGGCAGAAGCGATTATATTAGACTTGATTATGAGCAGTGCCACATTGAAAAAATCATGCTGTGAAGGGGTTCCCAGTAACTTCAGCAATACATATTGACCATATGGAACATATTTTAAATAATCGTCTGCATCCGTAGAAAAATCAGGGAACAAATGATGAATATCTTTTTTGGCATCTATACTGCTGTATAGACCATGATTTCCTGAGACGGAAACTCCATAACCTACTAAAATTGCAGGTGCTGCAAAATATTTCACCGAATTTTTCTGATACCATTTTTTTTTCAGCACAACTGTGTTTGAATCAGATTGTGCATGTAAACCGAGAGTATTAAATAAAAACAGAAAAACGAATAGATATAAACGCAGGTCCATGCTGAAAACAAATAATTAATTGGTCAGTAACCTTGATTAGCAAATAGCTGAATTGAACTGAAATAGAAACGAGAGTGGTTTAGGAATATTCTTTAAAAACAGGAAAAAGTTAAGTCCAGAAACTCAGAACTTAATCATAAGCCCTAAAGACCAAATGAAAATATTTTTGGTATATGAGAAACTAAATTTTCCATCGTTTCCTTCTGCAAATAAGCTTCTCATATAAGTTACACTGGCAAAAGGGCTCATTCGTTTAGAGTTAAATGCTTTCAACTCCAGACCTGCCAGAGCATATGAAGTACCTGATTTTTGGAAATCATTTGTTTTTTCAAAAGCAATGACATTATCCTTTAAAACAGGATATACCGTATTAGCTGAAACAGCAACATTATAAGCCAACCCGACTACTGGAGCTATTTTTATTTTCTTATAATTCAAATCCATAGATACCTTGGCTGAAATGAGGTTCTGCACAAAATGGTTTTGATAAGAATTGTTCTCCTTGTAAAGCAAAACTTTTTCGCTGTAAGATTGAAAAGAATAACCTATAAGAAAATTAAATCTTTTAATACTGTACCCTAAATCTATTCCTAAATTATAGCTATTCTTTTCCCTGACGCTATAACAGAAGGCTTGCCCCAATACCCCTTCATTACCGGACAAATAATTCTGGAAATATAGATAAGATATATATGGTTTGATATAGAAAAAATGCTCTACTTCTTTATACAGATATTCATCTACAACAAACTGTTGGGAGACGGTAACAGGAGCTTTTTTTATGATAATGGTATCAACTTCGACCCCTTGTTTAAACAGGGTATCTACCTGCGCAAAAACTGATTGGATTGAAAGCAAAAAAGTAAAAAATACAAGTCTCATAAATAGGATGTTATTTAAAAATCTTTTTGGTTTTTACTTTCCTCAATGTATCTGTTTTTATGATTGTATCCTGCTTGTTTAAAGTTATTACAGGCTTGTTCTTTTTAGACTCCTGCAGCGGTGGATTGGGCTGCACTGTTTGTGATTCTAAATTTACTCTAAAGTTTGTTAAAGTATCTGCATTCTGAAATGATGATACAACCGGAACTACTGAATTTTTATCCGCAGAATCTTTCACCTCTATAGAAACAGCAGAAGTGAATTGACCTGATTTATTGATTTGACTGGATCCAGAATGATTACTCGAACTTAAATCTTTATCATTTCCAGCCGTTTTACCAGCAATATTCCACTTCTTTATGGTAATGGTTTCTCCTCCATCCTTTTTTATATTTTCAGTTACCTCTTGCTTAGGTCCAATGAATAGATAAAAAAGAATTAGAGTTATTGAAATTGTAATAAAAATCAAATAATAAATATTAAAAGTACTAGCTCTCCAGGTAGCAAAATTATTCTTTAGGACAATAGGTTTAATTGTCTGCCATTCTCCATCAAAGTCAAAAGATTTCTCTTTCTCCGCATATTTCAGACGGTTCTTAATTAAAATACCTATATCCTTGTGGTCCTCCATGCTTATACTGTATGGTATATTAATACTCTTATTGAATCCTTTAATTTCTTTTTGGACCTATGAAGTAAAGTTCTGCAATTATTTTCACTAATTTTTAATTCCTTGGCAATTTCCTTGTGAGAATAATTTTCAACATAAAACATGTTAAAAATTATATTTTGCGGAGGATCAAGAGACTTTATAAGATTTATTAATTGTTCATAAGAAAGTTTTGACAAAGCTTTTTCATATTCGCTAAAATCTTCGTCTTCGATTTCCTCCGTTTCATTAAAATATTTTTGTAAACTACTCTCTCTGCCTCCTTGTTCTTCTTCGGATTCCAGTTCTATTGATAAATGAAAAAATCCGGAATTGCTTTTTTTTCGGTAAAAAGAAATGGCGGTGTTTACAGTAACTCTTTTCATCCATCCTATTAAAGCCCCTTCATTGCGGAAAGAGTTTATATCTTTAAAAATTTTGATGAAAGCTTCCTGAAAAATATCTTTTGCATCTTCAACACTTTTGGAATACCGGAAAGATAATTTCTTCAACTCAGGACCATATTTTTTAAATAGAGCTTCCTGAGATTTTAAATCCCCTTTCGCACAACCTCTAACGATTTCGTTATCTGATAGCTCCATTAATTAAGTGTTGGAAAACAAAAATATAAATTATATTCCAAAATTTACAAAAAAAACAGATATTGAAGGACTTAATACCCATTTTTGAGTAAAATATGATTATATCAGAAAAGCCTTTCATTTTTCCTGTTTTATTCTTTTTATTTCTACTTGAATCCTCTTGTGAACATCATTGTCCAATACCTCAAAAAAGTTTTGAAAGGACCATTGAATTAAGGCAGGACATAAATTCCAAGGGTGATGGAGATGCTTATTTAAACTCTCACCCAACTCTGGAAAATATTAATGGCAGTGGGGATCAGCATAATATAGTTGCCAACTGGACCCGATTTGGAGATCCTGCACGTTACCGCTCATATCTCAAATTAGACCTTTCTGATATAAAAACGGATGATGAAATAATTTCAGCAACCTTATTACTTCATACTAAACCTTCCGGTTCGGATGGTTCAGTACCTGATATCGTTAATCAAACTTTTGATGAAAATTATGTGCAGATATGTCTTGTTAAAGACTCCTGGGAACTGCTGACGTTAAGCTGGGCCAACCAGCCAACTTTTTCACAATTGCCGGAAGATTATATAGTTTTCAGTGTTCCGGAAGATTTCCCCTCTGTAATAGGAATAGATGTGACAAAATTAATCAAGAGTATAGCTGGAAACACTAAAAAAATCCCCAACAATGGATTTCTTTTCAAAATGATGCCAGAGGCAGATGCATTTCCATACCGTTCATTTGTTTTTTATTCTCTAAATGCTGACGTATCAAAACAGCCCTATTTAAGAGTACAATTGAAATCTAACTATTAATCACATTAGCATTTGCATCAGACTCCAATCATTTGAAGAACTATGATTCATTATAGAAAACGAATAGTCCTTTGCATAGCTACATTATGGTCAATACTATCAGCGTGTGAGCACCATTGCTGTCCTCCGGCAGAAAATATTGAAAGAACTCTTGAGATAAGAGAACCATTAACCACAAAGGGAGAAGTTGATGGAGACGCTTATCTGAATTCTCATGTTACTCTTGAAAACCTTAATGGAAGATTTGATATCCATAATATTGTGGCGAAATGGACAAGGTTTGGAGAGCCTGTGAGCTATCGGACATATTTAAAATTAGATCTATCAGAAATCAAGGATAATGAAGAAATAGAATCTGCAATTTTAGTTCTCCATACCAAACCTAACGGCTCTGATAACAAAGTTCCGGATAATGTAGGTATAGATTCAATCCCGAATTATATCCAGGTTTGTCTGGTAGAAGATTCCTGGGATCTGGAAGATTTAACCTGGGTACATCAACCTCGTATTTCACCATTGCCAGATGAATATTTATATTTTAACATCCCCTCCGATTTCCCACCTATCATGCGTCTGGATTTGACAGCGCTTGTAAAAAAAATTGCCGGAAAGGATAAAAAGGATGAAAACAACGGATTTCTTTTCCGAATGTATACAGAGGGAGATTTTGAATTTTATCAGTCATTTGTTTTTTATTCAATAAATGCTGGAAGGGCGAAACAACCCTATCTTAAGGTTCGATTGATACCTTCCAATTAATTCATCATTGACGATTATTCATTTTCTAAAGCCTGTTGAATTTTATCTCTAAATTCGCGTTTCGAGTCGCTTCTTTGAAGGAAGATAAATATTAAAAATTTATTATGAGTTCAGTTTTTAGTTTTTCAAAAAGTAATCTTGCCTTTATGGGCAATTGCCTTTTGATATTTTTTTACCTCATATTCGCCTTTTCTTTGATTTCATTATATATCCCCCCTCACATACTTTGGATTTCTGAAATCGCTACTTTATTAATTCCAGTATTCGTTTTCTTTAATTGTATCATAATTCTATTTCTGTTTCTTTTTAGGAAGACAACAAAAATGAAATGGGTTGGAACGGTATTTTTTCTGCTTTCATTTTTTTATTTTATTACCCTTTTTAGAATAAACAGAGTAAATAAAACCTCAGAATCAAATTGTGACTTTACCGTCCTTTCATATAATGTCAGCGGATATAATATTGCTCATGAACTGGGATTCAAAGAAAATCTGGAAAGAGTGATCTCCGGAAAAAATACTGACTTTGTCTGTCTGCAGGAGTTTTTCCCAGAAAAGGGTGGCCCTTTCCTGGAAACATTATATCCATACCAGGTTGTGTCGGCTAAAAAGAACGTAGTTGGAGTTACAATCTTCTCTAAGTACCCGATCATTCGAAGTGGACTTGTATTTGAAGGGAGAAGCGACTTTAACAAGGGAATTTATGCTGATGTACTGTTAAAAGGTAATGTGCTAAGGATTGTAAGTGTTCATTTTGAATCTAACAATCTGAAAAAAGGAAATCCTTTCTTCCCGTTTAAAAAGGTTTTGAGAAATGCCTTTTGGTTAAAAGAAACAAGTGAAATCAGGAGTACTCAGGTAAAAAAACTAAACACTTTTATTGATTCTACTTCTATTCCATTGATTGTAGCAGGTGACTTCAATGAAACTCCTTATAGTTTTGTCTATCAGAATATGAAGGATAAACTCAATAACGCTTTTGAGGAAAAAGGAAATGGCTTTGGATTTACATTTTTACCCAATAAAGCATTTTTAAGAATTGATCATCAGTTTTTCGAGCCTCAGAAGTTATCGATAAAAAATTTCAAAACATTCGACACCATACGTATTTCTGACCATGTGCCGATTCTAGGATGTTACAGCTTCTCTGAATAGCTTTAAAAAATGAAGGACCCCGTTAAGGATCCTTCACACATACATCTATCAACCTGTATTTAAGCACCGAAAAAGGGAATTCGGTAAACATAAATCATTCATTTTTAAATTAAGCTCAGGAGAAAAAGTGAAAGTCCCTTTCAGGACATTTCACTCATTTATCTATCAACCTAAATTTAAGATCTACTTATTAGAATCCTTGCTTAATGATTTGCAGGTGTAACGAAAAGTGAAAGACCCGGAAGGGTCGTTTCACTCATTCATCTATCAACCAGACTTTTTAACTCAGTATTTTACAATCTTGCTGATTGAGGTCTTACCGCCTTTTTCAACTTTTACAAGGTACATGCCTGCTGAAAGTTCAGCTCCCAATACCAATTGACCTTCTGCAATACCTGCTGAAACTATATTTCCAGTGTAATTAATTATCGAATAATTAAATTGCCCTTCTGATGCTATAGTAAAATCAGCATTAAAAGGATTTGGGTAAATTGATACCATTTCATCAGATTGAGTATTATCAATGGATGTGATAGTACACTCACTTTGATTCACGGCAGGTACCTTTCCTGTCTTCCCCCCGGCACATACATTGCAGACATCCAATGCAGCCGTTCCGCCCCAATCACCGTTACAATCTTTGGAGCAAGCTGTCATCCCCGTGCTACCGCCAACACAGGTCTGACAGTTGTCCAAATAAGCTTTTCCGCCATATTCACCATGGCAATCTTTTACGCAGGCCACTTTACCAGTATTTCCGCCTACACAAATATTACAATTATCGTTAAATGCAGTTCCACCAAAAACACCATTGCAATCTTTCACACAGGCTGTTTTGCCTGTTTTTCCTCCCACACAGACATCACAGTTATCTTTGAAAGCTGTACCTCCAAAATCTCCGTTACAATCTGCCATACATGGTTGTTTTCCGGTGGTTCCGCCAACACAGGTACTACAATTATCAAGATAAGCTGAACCGCCTACTACTCCTGCACAATCAGGAGTTCCCGTTTCAGCATATACTATGCCTCTTCCGGCAGTGCTCATATATACTCTTCCGTATACATTCATATCTCCCTGCACCATCTTGGCATTGCCAGGTCCTCCGAACTCATGTTCGTTATCATTTACTCTAACCCAGTTTGCCCCTTCATCTATAGAGCGATAAATACCTATTACATTATTGATCGTCCCCCATATGTATAGAGTAGGATAGCTTTTGCCTGGAGCTTCTTTACCCAGACCTACCGCACCGCAATAAGTAACACTATTAACTTTTGTAAATGACTGACCTGAATTTGTTGAGCGTGCGAGACCATTCCAAAGTGGCACCCATAAGTGTCCTTCTTTACCTGGAGTAGTACGAATTACTCTCGCTCCTCCTGATCCTGCATTTCCTGAAGTGCTGAAAGAAATACCTCCATCTGTGCTCACCAGAATCGCTCCGTTAGATTCATTGAACGCGTAAAACTTGTTAGCATTCTCGGCATCTGCAACAGGAAAAGCTCCGGATATATTTAATCCTGAACAAGCCGTCCATGAATTTCCATTATCAGTAGATCTATAAGTTGTGGAGGAATTTTCAGGACAGGCCAGGAATACTTTTCCGTCGGAGGATATTGCTACACTTCCCTTAACCCCACTCAAACCGTTTTTATTACACTTTGTCCAGCTTGCACCTTGATTCGTGGAGTAGTACATGTCATTACCAACACGTAACATTGTACTTGTCTTTTTAGATGCGAATGCAATACCTGTAGTTGTCCCGGTAGTTGGAGTATGTCTTGAATAATATTTTATAATATCAGTATGAACAAATCCGTCATAATCTCCAATTGCTGAAACTAAAGGTCCTCCTGGAATACTCACCATGTCAAGTGGTACTGTTTCCTCAAGGCCTTTTTGCATGAATTTCCATGTAGTCTTTGAAGCGTTAATATCTTCCGTCTTAAAAACACCATTTCCGGAAGTCACCCAGACTTTTGCAGTATTAAAGGGATCAAATTCAATTGAACCTGCCCAATGTATGGCCTGATCAGCAATCCAGGGACAATCGTTTTGATCTAGCGTAAGCCCTTTTGAAAAGATGTCAGTCCATGAAGTTCCACCATTTGTACTCAGGAATATTCTGTCACCCCATGCGCTATTTTGTTGCATGTAGGTATTTATCGTTGATGCAACAAGCCTGTTTGAGTTATTTGGGTCAACACAAATTCCTCCGAAAGCTCTTGCATAACCGGAAGGTGTTACATTGGTCCATGTTCCTGTTTTAGTATTGTATTTCCAGATCGCTCCATTATCCATAGGCTCCGGTAGACTCCAGTGTCCATGCGGACCTGCTCCATTGCCATAAGTAATGAAAAGGTTTCCATCAGCAGCAAGTACTGCTCTTTGAGGCATAAAGTTGGTAGGACCACCAGAAATAGCATTGAAAGTAGCCCCTCCATCTTTACTTACATATAGGTTAGTCCCTGTCTGTGAAATGCCCGCAAATATTATCTTTGAAGCACTGCCTTTAGTTCCACTTGCTGGATCAATCAATACGAAGCTGATACCATTATCATTAGGAGTGCTGGAAACATTTAAACCACTTACTTTGCTCCAGGCAGCGCCTGAATTAGTGCTTTTAAAAAGTCCATTTCTTCTGGTTCCACAAAAAAGTAAAGTACTCAAATTAGGATCTACAACCAGCTTTTCACCATTCTGACGTCCCATTCCATTGCCATGTGCTTTGAATTGAGATGTTACTTCTGTTACTGTAAAAGTATTTCCGTAGTCGCTGGAACGAAGGATAGCTGTTTTTCCTCCGTTGAAATAGTCTATCCCAACCAGCATATAAACTTTCTTCGAGTCCTGGGGATCTATTGCTAAGGCCTCTACTCCAAGATATCCTGTTTCACTGTCAGAAACCCAGTCTGTAAGAGGAATCCATACATTCTTAACTGCATCCCATCTGTAAGCACCACCCACATCCGTTCTTGCATAAACTAAATTAGCTTCGGTCTTACTTGTAATGATACTGGAGACAAACCCACCTGCTCCTATTGCTACATTTTTCCAGTTATTGGCATTTTGTGCTAATACGAACTGTTGAGTCCAAATTAAAAAAAGTAAAATTTGTAATAAGAATAGTCTTTTATTCATGTAATGTCCAGATTTAACTTTTCTTTATCTGAAAAATTTAAACCCAATACGGAGAGAAAAATGAAATGTAAACAGGTAATGAAAAAAAAATTATAGATTTTTTTATTTATTACCCTTGTCAAAGAAAATGACCTTAATTCAATCCAAAAAAAGAAATTACTCCTGGAAGATTCAGGAAGTGCTCTCTGCTTTTCTGGAAGAAGTGCTTAAGCTCCGATGATCTTTGCTTAAGCACGGAGGCTCCGGAGGTTCCCACGCAAGGTCCGGGAGTTCTCACGGAGCTTCGGGAAGTACACTTCGAAATTCCGAAAGTACATCCGCAGCTTCGGCGCTTAAGCACGGAAGTTTTGTGCTTATGCACCAATGTTCCGTGCTTAAGCACGAAGTCTCCGGAAGTGCATACGCAAGGCGCGAAAGTCCCCACAGAAATCCGGGAAGTACTCCTGTATCTTCCTGAAGCCTCCACGGAGCTCCCGGGAGTACTTCCCGAAATTCCGGAAGCCCCCCGCAGGACTGGTGTATAAGCACGGAAGATTTTTGCTTAAGCACCTAAGATCAGTGCTTAAGCACTATAGCTCCAAGAGTAAGCCGGATAGAATTCTGAATAAGTCTGATTGGATTATAGAAAAAGAAATTCTGGAGGTGCTGATGAATATTGTTTTAGCGCTGAAAACTGAGATAAAATTCTACAGCATTGTCATCCAATATTGAAGGGCTATTTGTACCAGCCATATAAGACGCATATAATGAAAAAGCTGAGTTTCCAATATTTAAGTTTTTGAACCCAGCAATAAATGCGATCCCTCTTTTATACTTTAAATTGACCCCTGCACTTACCAAATCATAAATATCAAAAATGCCTGCGAGCTGTACATTATCAGTTCCTTTTTGCAATCTTGTATATAAATGCGGACTAAAGTCAAGAAATTGAGTGACTTGAAAACTATAAAACATATTACAATTCCAATAGCGATCCAACTGAAACTGCTGATTGATAGGCTGAAGCTTATTCCTTAATATTTGCTGACCTGCAATTCCTAAATAAAGTCTTTTCCAGCTATACCATATACCTACACTTCCGTCCATAACAGTTGAGCTTCCTCCTGCCCCGGCCTGAGAACCTCTGAAGTTGTAATTCACTATTCCTAAAGCCACACCAGCTGATAATGAAGAATATTCAGAAAGATTTGTTCTCCAGGAATACCTTCCATAAAGCCTGCTTCTGTTTATGAAATCACCTTCTTTAAAATTTACGGCTTGCAATCCAATGAATTGAGATCGTCCTTCTTTATCTCTTATTTTATAATCTGCGTCAGCATAAAGCTTACTAATACCCTCAAAAAGTCCTGTCTGAGTTCTGTTTTCTCCCCTGATTTTAAACTTATAGCTTGTATCTGTAGCTGCAGGATTTAGCAAATAGTAATTATTAAAAAACTGATCGAAGAGATCCGGAACTTCAGATCGGGACTGACCTCTGGCAAAAGAAGGAATAATAAAAATTACTAATATAATTAGTCTGAATCCGGACACAGGAATAATTTCTGTAATTTTTAACAGTTATTCTCGTAAAATTAAAAATAATAGCCGTGAAGCTAGTGTTTACTTTTTTATTTTCAAATCGTAGGATCAGGAAGTGTGAATAAAATAGATTCAAAAATTATACAATGTATCCAACAGGGTGAAAATGACCCTGTACTTGATTATCTTTACGAACATACTTTAAAAAAGGTCCGAAGGTATGTTCTTCAGAATAATGGTTCTTTGGAAGAAGCGAGTGATATTTTTCAGGATGCAGTTGTAATCTTTTTTAATCAGGTGAAGCAAAATAAATTTAACCAACAATATGGAATTGACGGTTTTATCTTTTCTGTTTCCCGCAATCTATGGATTGATAAAGTACGGAGGGACAAACGTATTCAAAATAAAGATCTGAGTCTGATGGAAAGTGAATTTTCCGACAACTCTGATCATCTTGGAGATTTAATCACCAAAGAAAAGTCTTCTGCAATGAGATTGGTATTTGAGAGACTGGATGAAAAGTGTCAGAAGATCCTTCGCTTCTCTATATTTGAGAAATTAAGCATGAAGGAAATCAGTGAAAAGATGGGTTATGCAAGTGAAAATGTAGCTAAGACCAATAACTACAGGTGTAAGCAGTATTTGCAAAAACTGGTAAATGAGGATAAGAATCTTTTAAATTTATTAAAGCATTGAAAGAAGGAGTTGAATATTACTTTGAGATTGATCAATACCTCAACGGGGAACTGAGCGATGATGCTTTATTGAAATTTGAAAAAGCTCTTGCTGAAGATCCCACATTTAGAACTGAAGTTGAAAATCAACAATTGCTTAACGAGGTTGTACTTGGCGCTGAGTTAGACGTCCTAAGAGAAAGGATCAAAAAAGACATCAAACAGCTGGATCAAAAAAATAACACTAATAAATGGTTATTGGGAGGTTCACTCCTCTTACTTATTAGTGCAGCTGCTGGAATTGGACTCTCAATCAATAACAAATCCGAAAAGACGCCTTCAGTAAAAAACTCAACAGAAAAGCAGGTAATCATCAATAATGATTCATTCTCTAGAAGCGAATTACCTCTATTATCTGAAAACAAAAGGGCTAATAAGAAAGACCTTACCATAAAACCTAATAGTAATAAATCTCCTGAACGCTTGTCAGATACGATTCAGGAAGAGCAAAAGAAGGAGACAACTCTAAAGAAAGAAACTAATACAATTATATTAGACACTTTAACTACAAATCCACTTCCTTACCAAAAATCAGATCCTTGTATAGGTGTAAATATTAATTTCACAGTATCTTCAACAAGTACTTGTAGCGGAGCTTCCAACGGAGAAATCAAAGTAGCAGAAAACAGCATTAAAGGTGGCACAGCACCCTATTCCTACGAATTTAACGGTAGCGGAAATTTTTCTTCTTTATCAAGTTATACAAATCTAAGGCCGGGCAGCTATGTAGTCAAAGTCAAAGATCAATCAGGCTGTGTGAAAGAAAAATCAGTATTGGTATCCGAAAAAGAATGTTATAAAAAGCAAACATTCAGTTTCAGTCCGGAATTCGGTGAGACTTTGAAAATTCCGGTTTCTTCAGAAGAACCTGGAACACTTTCAATATACAATAGAGCAGGATTGCTTATATTTAAGACAAAAACAGGCCAGGGTGAAATAGCGGAATGGACAGGAACTGATATGACAGGTAATCTGGCAGTAGCTGGATTATATGTTTATATAGTGGAATATTCAAATGGTCAAAAAGAAAACGGACAGATTACGGTATTAAGATGATTTTGAGTAACCTTAAAATAAGAAAGTTAGAGTATAAAAGGATTTTCCTTTTTATAGCTTTTGTTTTGGTTGGCTTTAAAGTCAGTGCACAGGATAATCTTGTTGAAATACCTGACGAAAACCTTAGAGCAAAACTTGAGAAGGATTATTCTGCTTATATGAAAGATGGTAAGCTGGATACTATTAAGGCAAAAGATTTATATGGTGAGCTGAATCTGGAATACTCAAACATTAATGATGCTAACGGAATATCTTACTTTACCAACGTCTATACACTCAAATTGGGTTTTAATCACCTTACAACAATTCCGGATATTTCACGACTTACTAATTTGAGATTATTATACCTGTACAATAATAATATCGCGGAATTACCCGATCTGACTACTCTTGTTAATTTAGAGGATTTTCAGGTTTATAATAACCAGCTTAAAAAATTACCGGCTTTACCTCCTCCTTCTGCAAATTTAAAAACTTTGTCATGTGGCAATAATCAATTGACGGAAATGCCTGATCTTTCAGGTTATGTAAATTTGGAAATACTTGTTGCCGGAAATAATCCGATGCCTGTATTTCAAAATGTATCTGCTTTAAAAAATCTTAAACAGCTACATTTAAACCATCTTGGATTAGACACCATCATAGGTCTGAAAGATCTGAACTTTCTGGAAGTATTATTTATACAAGGCAACAATCTGAAAGATCTATCAGACCTTAAAGCTAATACAACTCTAAAAGTCTTTAATGTTTCAAATAACAAGTTATCTAGCCTTCCGGATCTGCTAGCAAAATTCAACTTGGACAACGTGAATATTTCTGATAATTATCTCACGTTTGAAGACATCTTACCTCTTAAAAATCACCCTCAGTTTAGCAAGTTCATTTATACTCCTCAAAAGCCCTTTATAATTGATCAGAACCTAGAGTTGAAAGACCAAACCGAACCTTTCATATATGATCCGAAGGTCGATGCGACGCTACCTGTAACGTATCAATGGTTTAAAAATGGGATTGCTGACAATACCAATAAATCCTCAGCGCTCACTTTATCTCCTCTAACTCCAGAGCAGTCTGGAGAATATTATCAGGAAATAAGATTGATGGCCCTACCTTCACTGGTACTCAAAAGTACTAATTTGGTGTTGACAGTAAAGCCATGTATTGAATTGTCCTATAAATCAATAAATATTCTTTCTGAAAATTGCAAAGAAGGTTATTCAATAGAGTTGCAAGGAGTTGAGTATAAGGGAGGAACTCCACCTTATCGTTTTGGCATCAAATCAGTCACAAAAGCTGATACTCTTACTCTTGATAATTTCCATTACAATAACCTGGAGGCAGGCATATACAAATTTACTGTTAATGACCAGTTTAATTGTAAAGGTTCTACATCATCATTCACCCTTCAGAAACCAAAAGATTGTCAAGCTGTATTCAGTCCCAATGGTGATGGTTATATGGACTCTTATTTTATCGAAGTTCCGGGCAAAATTAAAATACTGGATTCAGGAAGAAATTTAATCAGAGAGCTTGTTGCTCCTGCTGTCTGGGATGGAACAAAAACAGATGGTTCAATGGCAGATGCTGGTTATTATGCTATTGTCGTTGATGAAAACAAAGTAATCAATATTACTTTAATTCGTTAACCGGCAATCGACATTTTCGAAACTTTTCACTTACCAGTATTTATAAAAAGCAATACATTCCCTAAACATCGAATAAAAATCCCTCCACTCGAAGAAGTCCGCGTGGACACCATAGACTTGCCCGGCGCCAACTTTCTTAAGTAAATGTTTAGTTCGGGAAATATGATAATATTGAGATACAACAGTAACACTACTCAGATGATGCGTCTTACTTAACTCCATATAATTATTAGCAGTTTGTAAAGTATTATTTCCAAGATCATCTGCTATTACATTGTCAACTGGAACTCCCCGATCAATAAGGTACTTTTTCATCTCAGTTCCTTCATAATACCCTTCCTTGCCCAAACCACCGGAAACAATAATGATTGATGATGGATTTTCACGAAATAACTGAAGACCTTTATCCACGCGAGCTTTTAATCTCGGAGAAAGTGTTCCGTCTTTATTAACTTTATTACCAAGTATCAGAATACAATCCGTTTTTACTTCATCGTCCATAAGACCGTCTGCAGCAATAAAAATGGATTGTGTCAAAAAGAGGCTGATTACGGCAAATGCTAAATATTTAAAAGTTCTTTTCATCTAAAAATTAAAGGAAAGACTATTTACCAAAATCCAGTTTTACTTTCAGTCTTTCTACAATTTCATAGACAGCTGGACAAACCTGAGTATTTTTAAGAGTAAGGCTAAGGATCTGACGGAATCTTTTTCTATTGGTATGAGGATACTCTCTGCAAGCCGTAGGTCTTGATTCATAGACCAGACAATAATTCTCCCCATCAAGAAAAGGACATGGGGAGGAATTCAATACATAATCATTATCTTCATCCAAATGCAAATATTGATCTATAAATTCAGAAGGCTTCACTCTTAGTTTCCTTGCTACCCTTTCAATATCTGCCTGATAAAATATAGGGCTTGTGGTTTTGCAACAATTTGCACAGGCAAGACAATCTACTTCTTCAAAAACATCTTTATGAACTGGATGCACGATTTTGTCCAGCTGATCTGGAGAAATTTTCTTCAGCTTATCAAAAAACTTTTTATTAATCATCTCCGCAACCTTGCCCTTCTCTTTTATTTCTTCCGGTTTAAACATTACTTAAATCAATAGTTATTTTTTCTTCACTGCTTACCTTGGCGAGCTCAATCAGCTTAATCACATAATGGGCTTCTTCGGGTTTTACTAGCAGCTCCCCCCCATTTCTGATAGCCTGTGCAAGGTTCCTGTAGAAATAAGGATAATTTCCTCTTTCAGAAGGATATTCAGATTCTTCACAATCCGTATTTCTGACAAATCCTGGAGTAGGAACAGTTTCTTTTTCCCATGCAGCATCTCTTGGGAACAATCCCTGTTTCAGAGCAGCTTCCTGTGGGTCCAGATCATAACGAAAGTAAGTTAATTTAGAGCCTTCCACATAAAGCTGAGGTGTTTTTTCTTCTACAAGCATGCCTGCCTTTACTACAGCTTTGAATCCGCTATACTGAAGAGTTATCTCAAAGAAATCATCTACTACAGCGTCTGGTCTTTGTCTTTCAATCTTTGCAGTAATTGTCTGCGGTCTTCCCCAAAGATAAATCGTCTGATCCAGCAAATGTACTCCAAGATCATATAGCAAGCCGCCTCCAGGGGTTTCTTTCTCTCTCCAGGAATCTTTAATCGCAGGACGAAAACGATCAAAGTGTGCTTCATAGTGCCTGATTTTTCCGAAACCGTTCTCTTCTTTTATCTTTTTAATTGTAAGCAAACCCGCATCAAGTCTTCTGTTTTGATATACGGTAAGGATCTTTCCTGTCTCTTTAGAAATTTTAATTAACTGCTCGGCATCACCAGAAGTAACGGTTATTGGCTTATCTACTACTACATGTTTCCCCTTCTCCATAGCTTCTTTGGCCATTGAAAAATGAAACTCATTGGGAGTTGTAATAACGATCAATTCTATTTCAGGATCATTTGTTAATTCTGAGAAAGTTCTGAGCACCTTCACTTCTGGGAACTTCAGCTTTGATTGTTCTTTATGTCTTTCCTGAACATTGGTTAATTTAAATTCAGGTGAACTTGCGATAAAAGGTGCATGATAAAATTCACCTGCGGCTCCATATCCCGCTATTGCTGTATTGATCGGCTTTATTGACATATTTCAGATTTTCAATATTTTGAATTCAACCCTTCGGTTTTTTGCACGGTTTTCATCAGAATCATTTGGCACTGCCGGCATAGTTTTACCAAATCCTTTGGCTACGAGTCTTTCAGGTTTAATTCCTTTTGAAGTAAGATACTTTACAACTGATTCTGCTCTGTTTTGAGATAACTTATTATTGTAATCATCACTTCCCTTATCGTCCGTATGTGCGGAGATTTCCACGACAAGACTCTTGTTTACCTTCATCAGATCCACGACCCTGTCCAGCTCAAAAAAGGAAGTTGAAGACAAAGAAGAAGAATCAAAATCGAAGAAAATATTATTTAATACAAAAGAAGTATTTTTCTTGAGAGGCTTCAATTTAACGCTTTTTTCAAACTTCTGATACCTTTTTACTGAATCAACTTTTAAGACCTCAGAATGAAAAGTATGGCCTTTGGAGCTTATAGAAAAATCATAGGTTTGACCTTCCTCAATATATACTTGATACTTACCGGTAACAGAATCATTGGTAACTTCCGATACCTTTTCTTTGGTTTTAAAATTATTAAGCTGAACGCTTGAAGCAATTGGCTTGCTTGTTTCTTCATCCTTTATAATCCCCTCGACAGAAATCACTTTTTCAGGTCGGAACTCACCAGGTAATTCCACCTTATAAATATCGTCCTTATTATTACTTGTAGTAGATGAAAGGTAAATAACGTCACCTGAAGCAGGAACGGAAATCAGTTCATCATCCTTGGCTGTATTTATAAAATCCAATGGCACGGGTTTAGTCCATTTGCCATATTTAAATTTAGATTCATAAAGATCGTAACCGCCTTTTCCGTCGGATTTATATGAAGAATAAATCAGCGTTTTACCATCTGCCATTATTCTTGGGTATCCTTCACAACCGGAATTTACCGGGTAAGGTAAAGGAATCGGATTTATAAAAAATACTCCCTGTCTTGTGGCCTTAAAAAGTTTGCAGCACCGCTGGCCGGTTGAGGTATTTTTTTCACCCGCTCTCATGAAATAAAGGATTTTACCATCCGGAGATAAAGAAGGAAAGCCATCGTAACCGGCAGAATTAACAGGTTTACCAAGATTTTTAGGTGCGCTCCAGTTATTGCCGGTTCGTTTGCTATACCAAATATCAATACCTCCCATGCCACCTTTCATATTTGAGGTAAAGAACAATGTAGAGCCATCATAGCTAAGACAAGGCCCTCCTAAGAAATCATCGGGACCAACAACATTATTAATAGTTATTATATCCACCGGTTTTGACCAAACTCCTGGCTGTACCTGGGTTGTCATGTACAATCTCCAACGTCCACCTTTATCGGATTCAAAAATCAATGTATTTCCATCCGCACTGATGGTTGGAGCAAATTCAGAACTTTCTAGAGTATTTACAGGATTGCCCAGGGTTTGCAGATTGGTACTTGAGTTTTTTTGACTAAAGGCAATGAAGGAAAGAAAATTTAATACGACCAGAAATAGCTTTTTTTTCATACAGTATCAGTTTTCAGAATCAGGGAGGCCCTGTAACTTACTTTTTACGATCAAAAAGAAGAGATAAGCCATTCCGATTCCAAAAAACATACTAAAAATAAAATATTCCTGCCCGATAAAATTGAGCACTAAAACAATACCACTTAGTTCACCACAAATCCATGCAAGAAAACCAAAGACCATCCATTGCATGGATGATTGCCCTTTTTCTTTTGCCAGTTTACCTATATTCTTCAATAAGAAATACAATACAACTATTTCAATCATTCTGCTATATTTTCTCTATTTCAGGAGAGATTTATTATGATAAATGAGGGAACAAAATTATTCAATAATTTGAATTAACCTTCCTTGTTTTTCTTTTCCTTTCTGATTCTGATTAAAAGTGGGAGAATAAATATTAAAACGATGCCAAGGAGAATTACTTCAAGATAGCTTTTTAAAAATGGGAACGTTTTTCCCAGATAAAAACCAACCAGAATAATTGTATTTACATAAATGGTACAACCAATCGTAGTCATGGTAAAAAAGCGCATGTAAGGCTGATCTATAGCGCCGTTCATTAGTGGATTAACGGTCCTGATAATTGGGAAAAAGCGTCCTATAATAATTGCAACAGGCCCATATTTTCTATAGAATGCTTTGGCTCTGTCTAGGTAACTTTTTTTAAAAATAAAGCTATCTTCTCTGTTAAACAGGTGCCTTCTGGTTTTCATGCCTATTGTATAACCTGTGAGATCTCCGCCAACGGAGACTAATGTCAGGGTAATCATTAAAAGTGGTAAAGGCACATTAAGCACCTCACTTCCGGACAAAAGTCCTGCTGTAAAAAGAAGCGTTTCTCCACCGGGGATCAATATGCCAATGAGCAAACCAGTCTCTAAAAATACGAGTACCAGAAGAATGGCAAATCCACCAAATTCAATAATTGATTCAGGCCCCAAATTCTAAAAATTTAAATGCAATTATCTTCTCGTATTTTAACAATGAAGAGGTCTGTTTAGTTAATATTAAAACTAAGCCAAAACAAAGAAATGGGAACAATAATAAGAACAATTGTCATAATTGCCTTAATTGGTGTATTGATCATTTTCCTTGCTGTGGCCGGTATACTAGATGCAATCTTTTAGAAAACTAAAAGCGTTGCACATCCTTCTTAAACCTGGAAATAATAGATCTCTCCTCTACTGATGTTTCATTAAAAGCTTCAGCAACCCTTTCCATGAAACTTATGCATTTTGATTTCATACTTTGAGTAAAATCAAAATGAAACCTGTTAGCTTCAAGGGTATCTAATGCGTAATTGTACGCATCTTCTAAAGGAATATTAGCCTTTTCCAACTTATTGAACATCTGGTCAATCCATTCAATATCACTATCTCCCAGCTGAAACTCCCTTTGCGCCAGGTTTTTAATCGTTTCTTTTTCCTCTAGTTGAATTGCACCATCAGCCTTTGCAATTGAGTATGCCAGGCTTCCCATAGCTACGTGAATATTTTGTGTCGACATATTTACTTGATTTTGGCCTATTCTATATAAATATAACAATCGATTTCAATCCGGATTTGTTACATTTTTTCTTGAAATTCTACATAAAACTATAACACAAAAAAAATGCCTGAATTTCTTCAGGCACCTTTTAAATTAGTTTTTTTCTAAAATTCCGTTATTTTTTTCCGAGCGCTTGTTTAGCCATTTTATTTTCAGGATCAAGTTCCAATACCTTAGTCCAGTATTCATTGGATTTGGTTTTGTCTTTACTCAGAGAATAGTGATAAGCAAGATATGCATAAGAATCAATAAGTTCTTTTTTATTCTTCTGTACATCTGCCTGTGTTAATTCAATCACTTTTTCATAGTAAGGTTTGGCTTTGCCTTTATCAGGCGTGACGTCTCCTGCATAATTTGCTCTTGCCCTCCATAGGTATCCTGTTGAGGAAGTTGGAATAATTTCAACTATTTTAGCAAAAGCAGAATCAGCTAAAGAATAGTTTTTATCATAGTAATATGCTTTACCCAAATTTAGGTAATCCTGGGCAGTAGGAGCAATTTTGGTAAGTCTGATTGCAAACATCTCTGCCGCCTTGCCATATTGCTTACCTGTAAAATACATCCCTGCAACTTCACTGTATAACTCAATTTTTGAAGTATCCTTTTCAATTGCTTTTTTATAATTGATTATAGCCAGTGAGTCATTTCCTGATTTAGAATAAATTTTACCCATGTACTCATAATCCGTTCCTATAACCAGCTTGTCATTCGTTTTTTTCCAATACTCGTTCATATACTCAAGCCCCTTTGGAACATCGCCTGTTTCATAATAGCTATATCCAAGAAGTCTGTACAAAATTGGATTTGGATAATTATTTTTCTTAAGGTTTTCAAATATTGCCAAGGCATCTTTATAGTTTTCATTCAGGAAAAGAAATGATGCATATCGAAAATCATTGTCAGCATTTTTGTCTGTGTTTTCGACATATACCTTATAGCTGGCAATAGCTTTTTGATATTGTTTGGCGCGGTAGTATAAGTCCCCTATCTGACGATGAAACAATACATAATCCGGATTTTTTTCAAGGCCTTCATTGTAATATTTTAAGCCTTCGTTATAATTTCTTGCCTTGTTGTAAATATTTCCGATTTTAAGATATGCCATAGGGAAGCCAGGTTTGGCATTCAAAGCTTTCTTAAAACTTTCAATTGCTTTGGAACCGTCATTTTTAGCAAGGTATGCATCCCCCATCAAAGAATAGTAATACGGATTTTTATCATCCTTACTTATCGCAGTTTGAAGTAATGAAATGGCTTTATCAGCATTTCTGTATTTAACTGAATTAATATAAAACTCAGCAATACCAGCCTGGACTTTGGGATCTTTGGATTTTGATAAAGCTAAAGCTTTTTCAAAATAGTTTTCACCTGATTTATCATTGTTCTCATAAACTGATTTTCCCAAGGCAACATAGTAAAGAGCATTTTCATTTTTTGCAAGTGCCTGCTCTGCCACTATCTTTGCAGAATCCAGATTTCCTGTTTGATAATAAACATCAGAAAGCTGGAAAGCTATTTCAGGGTTTTTCTGATCCTTTTTACCCAATTCCACCAAAATCTTTTTGGCCTTTTCATACTGCTCTAGTTCTATGCTTTTAGTAGCATCCTGCACAGTCTGAGCATTCATCATCAATGTTTGCATTAATGCAAATCCAACTAAAATACCTTTTCTCATTGCTTGGTAAAATTTTTTATTCGTACTTAAACTCTATATCTCTACCTGGCATCTTTGCCGGTACTATTCCTGTTTTAAGGATTATTTTCTGTCCCCGATCACCTAGAACGAAAGAAGCAAAGCCAGTCCTCAGGCCAGTTCTTGCCCCACTATAGATCAAGTATATGTTTCTTTTCAATGGATACGAGCCGTCAGCAATATTCCCTTGAAAGGGTAATGCAAACTTGTCTCTGTTGTCTTTATATAGACCTGCGACCCTTATTTGTTTGAAATAGTTATTAGAATCTTTGTCATCGGCGTCGCTCAACCAAGATATGCCTATGATTCCCATTGCATTGTTATGACTTTTCACATAATCTATAACTCCAGCAACTGAGTCTGCAGAAAAAATCTCTACATTTTTAATATCCAATCCCAGACTATCTTTAAGGAAAAACAAGTTTCCAGAGTTCCCCTGATCTGCAGCGATTACTATTTTACCCGATGGGAAAGAAGGATTGATTTCCTTCCAGGTTTTTATCTTGCCAGAAAGGATATCAGTGAGCTGATTAATGCTTAATAATGAATCTGGAAAATTTTTATTAAGGACCAAAGCAATTGCGTCTTTAGCCATTACATCTTGAATAACTTTGATTCCTTTCGCCTTAAAAGGAGATAATTCCTTTTCATTTAAAGGCCTACCAACGACTATCATTTCAGTTTGGCCTCTTAGAAAAGAATCAATTGCTGTTCTTTCAGAAGTGAAAGTAATGCCTATTTTAGCATTGGTGTATATACCTTCAAACGTATTTATTTCGGGAAGAAGCGCTGGCTTAAAGGAAGCGTCAGAAAAAATATGGATTTTCCCTCTTGTCGGAGTGTCTTCCGGTGCATCAATATTCTTGTTACTTTTCTCTTTGCAGGAAGATGCCAGACATAGCAAAATAAAAAGCTGATATATCCGAAAATTTAATTGCATTTTATTCTTCACGATCTTTAAAAGCTCTGTATCCCCTGAATCCACCATATAGGATAAGTAATGCTCCCAGACCTATGTTCATCTGAGGACTTAGCAACTGTATTGTTTTATGGTAAACAATGAAGTAAATGCCAATTCCAAAATAGAAAAAGGCCATTAGTAATTTGAAATAAAAAAAAGCGTTCTGCACTACCTTATTGACTTTTAAAATAAAACTATTCTGTTATAAAAAGATAATCCTTAATCAGACCTGAAAAAACAACAATCTGATTAAGGAAATTTTGACAAGATTAATATTTTAATCCGGTAATTTAAAATGGATTGGTAAAACCTTTTTAATCCTCACAGCAACTCCATTTTGTTTTCCAGGAGTCCAAACCATCTTTTTAGTTACACGCTCTGCTTCTTCATCACAGCCATAACCAATACCTCTGATAGCTTTAACATCAGTAACAGTACCATCAGTGTTGATAATAAACTGTACAAATACTTTACCTTCAATACCGTTATTTTGAGCTTTTGTAGGGTATACCACATTTTTTCTGAAAAACTCTTCCATATTCCCCTTAAACTCTGGCATTTCAGGAACGTATAATAGAGGTTCATTAGATACTGGCGCTTCAACTACAGCATTTCCAGTACCATTGCCATCAATAACGGTATTTAAATTTGGATCTCCTTCCTGAGTTTCAGGTCCAGGGTTAACAATCTCTTCATTTTTAGGAGGATCTTTAACTACCTGTTCATCTTTAGTTACTTCAGGCTCAAGGAATTCGGTCATTGCAGCCTTTGGAGGCTCCTCTGCAGGCGGTGGCGGTTCAACAGGAATCTCCTCTTCAGGTTTCTCGTCTTTGACCTCCATCAATTCAAGATCAACCTCTTCGACAATTTCCTCTTTTTCCTCAGGCGCATATTTGTTATAGATAAGAGGAGATACCAATCCCACAAAAAACACTATGGCTGAAATTACTACTGCAGAGGTAACATAACGTCCATACTCCCTTCTTATAATAAAAGCACCGTATTCTTTGTTTCTATTTTCAAAAACAATGTCATTAAGGGTTGCCTGGGAATTTATTTCTGTTTTCTTAACCGAAATCGTTTCCGTTTCTTCCAGGATGCTCATAATTTTTAATTTAGATGTTTATTCCGGATAAACTAACTACCCTGAACTGTTTTGGTTAATTCAATATCCTTCGGAGAGATTTTGCCAATCGCATAGTATTTTACTCCTGTGATGTGTATTTCATCAAGAATATCTACCATGTTTTTGTATTTGGAAGTATCCATCGCCTTTATTATTACTTTAAACTCAGCTATAGACTTGTTTTTCTGTAATAATACTTTTCTTATACCCTGATCAGAAAAATCCGCTGATTCTACTTTAGGATTATTCAGACCCATGAAATAAAAGACTTTGTTTTCTTCTCCCAGCACCAGTGTCATAGTTTCGGACTCCTTGTAATTGGTCTTTGTATTGTCCTCCTTTTTCACTGGCATCTTTACCTCCATAATCTTCGGTTTATTGAAGGTAGTAGTAAGCATAAAGAATGTAATGAGGAGAAATGCAAGGTCCACCATTGGTGTCATATCTATCTTTGTAGAAACCTTCTTACTTCTCTTTTTACCTTTCTTACCACCACCCCCGCCGGTATTTACTTCTGCCATTTTAGGTTAGATTTTATAGTACTAACTGATTTTTTTAAATATATGCTTTGGAGCAACTGACTACTGAGGTTTTGCCTCCATAGTAGTGATCAATTTGATTTTATTGATATTCAATTCCTGAAGAATAGCAATAACTCTTGATACCACCTTGTAGTCTGTCTCTTTATCTCCTTTCACGGCGACTTTCAGCTGTTTGTCAGCTCTTGCAGAATATAGGATCCAGTCTCTTAACTGATTATTGGTAGAGTCAATCGGAATACCAGATTGTTTCTTTTCTGCTTCTTTTGAACTTAACACCTTTTTAAGATCGCTCACTGTTGACCCGAATGAAGACATCAAGATAAATTTCTTCTCTTCCGAAGGTGTAAATGTTATACCATACTTGGAAGAGATGTTTTTTAAAACTTCTCTTTTAGCCTCCTGACCGTCCATACCATAGAATACTCTTCCTTCTTTACCGATAGAAATCGTCAGGATATTGGCATCCGGAAGAATGGTTTCAGAAATTGAAGATGGCATATCGACAGCGATAGGCTCTTCTGGCTTGAACTTGGTTGTGAGCATGAAAAAGGTCAACAGCAGGAAGGCCATGTCACACATGGCTGTCATGTCCAGTGAAATGCTTTTTCTTGGAATTTTTACTTTTGGCATGATTATCCTGCTTTTTGATTACTTAGTACTTGCTGAAAATGATTGAGTGATGCTGAATCCTATTTCGTCAATGTTATAGGTTAGATCATCAATTTTGCTTGTAAAGAAGTTGTAAGCAATGATCGCTAAAGCTGAAGTAGCAATACCCAGTGCAGTATTAATAAGAGCTTCAGAGATCCCGTTTGCAAGAGCAACTGCGTCTGGAGAACCAGCAGTAGCAAGAGCTGCGAACGCTTTAATCATACCGATTACAGTACCTAGAAGACCTGTAAGAGTTGCAACTGATGCAAGTGTTGCTATAATTGTAAGGTTTTTCTCTAGCATTGGAAGCTCTAAAGATGTAGCTTCTTCCAGCTCCTTCTGGATTGCTACAAGTTTCTGCTCTTTGTTGAGGCCAGTTTCTCTAGATAAGCCTTCATATTTATAAAGAACCGACTTAACAACGTTTCCTACAGAACCTTTTTGCTTATCGCACTCTTCGATAGCAGCTCTGATATCATTTGAAGAAAGAAGACTTTTTACTCTTCTGATGAAAGAGTTAACAGATCCACTTCCTGATGCTTTTGCAATTGTAATAATTCTTTCAACCGAAAACACAAGAACCATTAAAAGGAAAGACATAAGTATTGGTACAATCAAACCACCTTTGTAAACTACACCAAGATAGTTTCCTTCTTTGGGATGGTTATTGATATTGTCGCCCTGAAAGTTAGACGGATCGCCCAATACATTGTAATAAAGAATGAAACTGAAAAGAATTGCCAATACGATGGCTACCACAGCGAACCAGGAATTAAATTTTCCCGTAGAAGAAGTTTGATTTTCCATTTTGTTTTTAAATGACTATTGAACTCTGTTATAAATCTGTTTACAAAATTATACTATACCTATAATAAAGATACCTATTAAATGTTAAGAAATTGTTAAAATAATTTATAATCAATCTAAATAACTACCAAACAATTACTCTATTACCTTATAGAGATAATAGACAAATATACTTCCTTTTCAATTAAAAAAAAATTTGAGTCTATTTTTATGCTAAATTCATAACAATATTTTCAAACATTTATTTTTTGATAACACCAAAACCTTCAAATTTATTGCATGAAAAATATAACAATTATCGGGTCGGGTACAATGGGCAACGGAATAGCTCACGTTTTTGCTCAATTCGATTATGAAGTAAGCCTTTGTGATGTATCTGCCGGTGCACTCGAAGCCGGATTGAAAAACATTCAGCAAAATATTGACCGCCAAATTAAAAAAGAATTAATAAAACCCGAGCAGAAATCTGAAATTCTATCAAAAATAAAAACTTTTACTTTATTAAATGATGGAGTAAAAAATGCGGATTTGGTTATTGAAGCTGCCACAGAGAACCAAGACGTTAAATTAAATATTTTTCGTGAATTGGATTCTATAGCCCCTCCATCTTGCATTTTAGCCACAAATACATCTTCCATTTCCATTACCAAAATTGCCGCAGTAACTAAACGACCTGACAAAGTAATCGGGATGCATTTTATGAATCCTGTACCTGTCATGAAACTTGTGGAAGTGATTAATGGGTATTCAACTTCAAAATTGACAACCCAAACAATAATGGAAATTTCCGGGAAGTTGGAAAAAATACCTGTTGAAGTTAACGATTATCCCGGATTTGTGGCAAACAGAATCCTTATGCCAATGATCAATGAATCCATATTTAGCCTTTTTGAAGGAGTTGCGGGAGTTACTGAAATTGATACAGTCATGAAACTTGGAATGGCTCATCCCATGGGTCCATTGCAATTGGCTGATTTTATCGGTCTTGATGTTTGCCTGGCAATTCTGAGAGTACTTCACGAAGGACTGGGAAATCCTAAATATGCTCCATGTCCTCTTTTGGTAAATATGGTTGAAGCCGGTCATAAAGGTGTTAAGTCAGGGATAGGATTTTATGATTATAATAAGAGTGGAAAAGATAAATTGATTCCAGCTGAAAGATTTTTATAAATGTACACTATAGTTATATAGTGTATTTTTATAAATCATTACTTTTTGACTTGCTTATTAAGTTACCAATGAGCAATGCAACAAAGAGCTCCTAGGGTATCTATTTTTTTGATTAAAATAGAAGCATTAGGCAATGGATTTGATATCATTTATCAATGATTGATACTATAATAGATCAATTCAGAATAGCCGGAAAAACCTCCCTTTATAAAATAACCATATAATAAGGATTGATCAAAATGATCAGGTCATATAAACTGGTAAAAGCAAGGGCAATCATTAAATTAAACAATCGTTTATATATCTAAACCTTAAAAACTGTCGGTTTGGAAGTGTAGACTACCATCATTTTATAATCACCTGCAATCTGTCAGTTTTTTATCGGGGCGGATAGAAATTTTCCTACAATCAAGATCACGAACAAGTTTCCCAAAAGGATTCTACGATTCTCAAATTTCTAATTAGCCTACCAGGATGATCATAAATTGAATCTTGTCCTCCAAGGATACTCAGACTATAATAAATACATTCAGTATAACTTTCCAGACCTATGTTCAAGGGTAACCCATGTATCCAGGTTTGATAATATTAAATCAGATCATATACACTAGCAAAAGAAATTGCAATCATTAAGTAAACAGATGCAACACCCAGAGCCTATCCTTTGAAGCTTATCCTCCTTAAAAAGATCCAATATTCCGAAAAAAAATAACTATTACTTCAACAAGAAATAATACAAAATCAACAATAAACAACAATGGCCTTTGATAGCACTCATCTGATATTTAAAAAAAATGGCTTTACAACCTGGAGTAAAACCACAATTCTGAAATCTTAATTTTTTTCTGAAATGTTTATCTTAACCCTTAGGGCTGACAAATAATCATTCATATGAATCTTACAATTTAAAACACAAACAATTCATTTAAAAACACTTAACATATAAATATTAAAGTAAGAATTTAATATATTTTCCAAAAAAAGACCCTGAAATTTCATAAGAAACTTCAGGGCCCTAATTTCAATGTTAAAGTTTTTAAACTGCTACATCATTTTCTCTTAAAGCATCGTTCAGTGATGTTTTAAGATCGGTACTTGGTTTTCTTTTCCCAATAATCAATGCACATGGAACCTGGAAATCACCAGCAGGGAATTTTTTGGTATAAGATCCTGGAATAACTACAGATCTTTCCGGAACAAATCCTTTATACTCAACTGGTTTATCGCCCGTTACATCTATAACTTTAGAACTTCCTGTAAGACAAACATTTGCACCTATTACAGCTTCTTTTCCAACACGAACACCTTCAACAATAATACATCTTGATCCAATAAATGCACCGTCCTCAATGATTACGGGAGCAGCCTGTACAGGTTCTAAAACACCACCTATACCAACTCCACCGCTCAAGTGTACATTTTTTCCAATCTGAGCACAGCTCCCTACAGTTGCCCATGTATCAACCATTGTTCCTTCGTCTACATAAGCACCGATATTTACATAAGAAGGCATCATAATTACCCCTCTTGCCAGAAACGCTCCGTATCTTGCAACAGCGTGAGGGACAACTCTTACACCTAATTTATCATATCCTTTTTTAAGCTCCATTTTATCATGGAATTCCAGAGGACCGACTTCTGTAACCTTCATTTTCTGAATCGGAAAATAAAGAATTACTGCTTTTTTAATCCACTCATTTACCTGCCATCCGCTTTCAGTAGGCTCAGCAACTCTTCTGATACCTTTATCCAACTCTTCAACAATGGTTCTGATTGCAATTTGCACTTCCTGCTCATTCAAAATACTTCTGTCATTCCAGGCTCTTTCAATAATCTCTTTCATTTATAAAATGTATTAAAATATAAAAGTATTAATTTTAGTGTCAATGAGTAAAACAGCCAAAATACTTCTGGCTTCGGTGCTCAAACCGGTAAATGAGACCCGAATGTACGAAAAATTTGCAAAATCATTACTTAAACTCAATGATGTGGAAATTCATATTGCCGGATTTTCGCCTACCCAAAATTTTATTCCTGAAAGTCAAATATTCTTTCATACCTTATTTTCAGCTTCCAGATTACATGTTTCCAGGTTAAGTGTTCAGATAAAATTATTGAGACTTTTACTTAAAGTAAAACCTCAAGTGACAATCATTACCACCCATGAAATTCTGTTAGTTAGTATATTATATAAAATAATTTATGGTACAACTTTAATCTATGATGTTCAGGAAAACTATTACCGAAATATTCGGTTCACTCCAACATTTCCACCATTAGTTCGAAATATTATTGCCAGCGGAGTTCGGCTTTTGGAAATTCTGACAAGACCTTTTATTGATTTTTATTTTTTGGCGGAGAGAAATTATGAATCGGAGTTTTCTTTTACCAGAAACAAAAGCTGTGTTGTTGAAAATAAATTTAAAAATGAGGGAATTACACCTGTCATTAAACAAGAAATTAAGCTTAATCCTAAGAATAGTCTCCGATTCTTGTATTCAGGAACAATTGCTGAGGTCTATGGAATATTCAAAACAATTGAACTTGTAAAAAAACTACATGAAATAAATTCAAATATCACTTTAACTGTAATAGGATATTCTCCTAAAAATGAAATACTTAAAAAAATAAAAATAGAAATTAAAGACTATCCTTTCATCAATCTTATCGGAGGTGATTCACCTGTTGCCCACTCAGAAATATTAAATGAAATTCAAAATTCAGATATAGGAATCCTCAGCTATCTTCCGAATAAAAGTACTGAAAATTGTATCCCGACCAAATTATATGAATACCTTTCATTTTATCTTCCAATGATTATCCCTCCAAATCCTATTTGGACCTCAATTACAGGCTCTTATAATGCTGCCACCACCTATGACTTCAATAAATCAAATCCTGAAGACCTTTTAGAGAAATTAAGCAAACACGTTTTTTACACTTCAAAACCTCAAAATACAACCTGGAACTCTGAAGAAATCAAATTGCTTCAAGTCATTAAGAATAAACTAAACACCTAACAATCAAAACACTAAAATATATCTAAACTTTTTTTTAGACAAACCTAAATTTTTATATATTTGTATTACATTTAGTTTGAATCATGCTGAGTTATACAGAAGAGAACTACTTAAAAGCCATCTACCACCTTTCAGAGGATGGCAAAATTGACGTATCCACCAATGCCATTTCTGATGCTTTAAACACCAAGCCAGCTTCTGTCAGTGACATGTTAAAAAAACTTTCCCAAAAAGAAGTCATTAACTATATCAAGTATCAAGGAGTTTCATTAACTCAAAGCGGCAAAATGATTGCTCTTCAGATAATCCGAAAACACAGGCTTTGGGAAGTTTTCCTGGTTGAAAAGTTAAAGTTTAACTGGGATGAGGTGCATGAAATTGCTGAACAACTTGAACATATCCAATCTAACTTACTGATAGAAAGGCTAGATGAGTTTCTAGGATTTCCTCCATTTGATCCTCATGGCGATCCAATTCCAAACGAACGCGGAGAAATGAAAGCTAAGAAACATGCTCCCTTGTCAGAAACTGACTTACATAATCAGGGAAAGGTTATAGGCTTGAAAGAGACCTCCCCTTTATTTCTCCAATATCTTGATAAAGCTGGAATTTATATCGGGGCAAGAATTAAGGTGATGGATAAAATTGAATTCGACGGTTCTCTAGAAATTCTGATTGATAATAAAAAAACAATACTTGTATCCAGCGAAGTTGCTAAAAATATTCTCATTGCCGAATCATGAAAAAATACAAATTTATTTTATTCGCAATACTTTTAATTACCTTTTCAGGATCCATTTTTTCCTGTACCGAAAAAGCTTCCGAAAAAAAGAAAAAGTTGTTAATTGTAACGACTACTGGTATGATAGCAGATGCAGTAAAAAACATTGCTGATACCTCTGCTGACATAGTTGCGCTCATGGGACCAGGAGTTGATCCTCACCTATATAAAGCGACCCATGGAGATCTTGAGAAGCTTTCAGAAGCTGATATCATCTTTTATAACGGATTGCATCTGGAGGGAAAAATGGCTGAAATTCTGGAAAAGTTAGCCAAAAGCAAACCTGTAATTCCGGTTTCCAACGGTATACCTCATAACCTGTTAATGACTGCTCCTCAGTTTGCCGATGCTTTTGATCCGCATATTTGGTTTGATGTACACCTTTGGACAAAATCTGTCGCGGAAATTTATAACAGCCTTGCTAAAATCAGCAATTCTAAAAAAGATTTCTATGAGCTTAATGCTGCAAGGTATATAAATCAACTTGACTCCTTAGATCAGTGGGTAAAAAATGAAATCCAATCTATCCCTCAGGAAAGAAGGGTTTTGATCACTGCTCATGATGCTTTCGGATATTTCGGCAAGGCATATTCAATTGAGGTGAAAGGCTTACAGGGAATTTCCACCTCCTCTGATTTTGGCTTGAATGATATAACAGGACTCGTAAATTTCATTGTTGCGAGAAAAATTAAAGCTGTATTTGTAGAGTCTTCTGTGTCTCCCAAAGCTATAGAAGCAGTAGTAAAAGGAGTAAAAGAAAAAGGACATGAAATTTCAATTGGAGGTACATTATTCAGTGACGCTATGGGTGCACAGGGCACCTTTGAAGGCACATATATTGGAATGGTTACCAGTAATGTTCAAAAGATCACTTCAGCCCTAAAATAAAACCATATATATCAAACACTTATGATTATTCAGGTTCCAAACCCAATATTAGAAGTTCACGATCTTACAGTGGCATATCATAGGAAACCAGTTTTATGGGGTATAGACTTAACCCTGCCTGCAGGCTCACTTACTGGGATAATTGGACCTAATGGTGCGGGTAAATCTACACTAATTAAAGCAATCATGGGACTAATTCCACTTAGCAGTGGCTTTGTGAAATTATTTGGTAAAGACCTTAATGAGGTGAGACAAAAAGTGAGTTATGTACCACAAAGAGAATCTGTTGATTGGGACTTCCCTGCTTCGGCATTGGATGTAGTGTTAATGGGGAGATACAGTCAGATCGGATTATTTAAGAGACCAAGAAAAGCCGATAAGGAAGTGGCGATGGAGTGTCTAAGAAAAGTAGGTCTTGAAAATTTTGCAAACCGACAGATTTCACAACTTTCAGGAGGTCAGCAACAAAGGGTATTTCTCGCCAGAGCTCTGGCTCAGGATGCTGATATTTATTTTATGGACGAGCCATTTGCGGGAGTTGATGCTGCTACAGAAGCTGCGATCATTGAGATTCTCAGAAACATGACAATTTCAGGTAAAACAGTTGTGGTTGTTCATCACGATCTACAATCCGCCGTCACTTATTTTAACTGGGTCTTATTATTAAACATGCGCTTAGTAGCTTCTGGACCTACCGAAAAAGTATTTACTCAGGACCTTCTTCAGGAAACTTACGGGGGAAAATTGACTGTACTAGCCAAAGTGGGCGATTTGCTGGAGAAACAGCAATTCCCTTCCCGCGAGGATAAAGCTTAAAGGGGAAAGCTTAAGGCTGAAAGTTAAAAAAGCTGTCCATAAGAGAGAAAATTTAGAACATTATATAACTGCTGATAAATATTAAATAAACGAAATGACTTTAAGCTTTCTGCTTTTAGATTTCAGCTTCACAACCATATGAAATTCTTTGAATTCTTCTCATTCACCGACCCGAATATAAGATATGTTGTAGTAGGTTCTATACTTATGACCGTCTGCTCAGCAGTGGTGGGATGTTTTACTTTTCTGAGAAAAAGAGCTTTGATCGGGGATGCTGTAGCTCACTCTGTATTGCCGGGAGTTTGCCTCTCTTTTTTATTAACAGGAGAAAAAAATCCATTTGTACTTCTAATAGGTGCTTTTATTACTGGGGGATTTAGCATATTTCTGGTGGAATTTATTACTTCCAAAACTAAACTTAAAGAAGATAGTGCAATTGGTATAGTTCTTTCTGTTTTTTTTGGAATAGGGATTTTGCTATTGACTGCTATTCAACATGGTGGAAATGCGAATCAAAGCGGATTAGACAGTTTTTTATTTGGAAAAGCAGCATCCATTCTGCCTGAAGATCTCTATAGTTTTGGACTTGTAGGTATCACTCTATTAATAGGTGTATTTTTCTTTTTCAAGGAATTTACCCTCATTTCATTTGATAGAAATTTTGCAGAAGCAATTGGATTGCCAGTTAAAGTATTGGAATTTATCCTCACATCCATTACTGTGCTGGCTGTCGTAACTGGCATTCAGGCTGTGGGTGTAGTTTTAATGGCAGCTATGCTCATTACGCCGGCTGCTGCAGCAAGATACTGGACTCATAACCTCAGCATCATGATGTTGGTGGCAGCAATTATGGGTGCTTTTTCCGGAATTTTCGGAGCTTACATTTCCTACCTTGCTCCTTCCATGCCAACGGGTCCCTGGATCGTAATGGTAATTTCAATGATTGCAATTATATCCTTTACTTTCGCTCCTGTCAAAGGCGTTTTTGCAAGGATGCGCAAGCAGATAAAAAACCAGAAACAAATCACAGACGAAAATATTCTGAAGCTCTTCTTTCAGATGGGGGAAAAAGATCAGGACTTCTTTACAGCAAGATCTATTACTTGCCTGCTTGAGCGCAGATCTATGCGAAAAGATCTTTTGAAAAAAGGGCTTTCCAGATTAACTGATCAGGGCTTTCTTTCTAAAACTAAAGATAATTGGAAATTTACCGAAGCTGGTAAAGTAAAAGGTCAACGGGTTGCAAGATTGCATAGGCTCTGGGAATTATACCTCACACAATACCTTCAGCTTGCTCCTGACCATGTACATGATGATGCAGAAACGATTGAACACATCATAACTCCAGAGCTTGAAGCAAAAATTCTGGAACAGCTAAAATATCCAAAAGTAGATCCTCATGATACGAAAATTCCATATAAAGAATTTTAAAGTTTATTGGGGTTCATTGAGATTATATAATTAAAAGTAAAAATCAAGCAGCAGAAAACATGTCTTCATTTTGGATAATACTTACAGGGGCCTTAGTTGCAGTAACCTGTAGCCTTTTGGGTTGCTACCTGATATTAAGAAGAATGGCCATGGTAGGTGATGCCATTTCTCATGCCGTACTTCCTGGAATTGTTCTTGCATTCCTGATATCCGGCTCCAGACAGACTATACCAATGCTCATAGGCGCAGGCTTGCTAGGCATTCTCACCACTTTTCTTATTGAATTTCTTCACAAAAAAGCCAGACTGCAAGAAGATGCTTCGATTGGTGTAACCTTTACCTGGCTGTTTGCTTTAGGAGTAATTCTGATCTCTGTTTTTGCCAATAAAGTTGATATTGATCAGGAATGTGTTTTATACGGAGAAATAGCCTATGTACCTTTAGATGTATGGATTACAGACAATGGATTAAACCTTGGCCCTCAGGCAGTCTGGGTCATGGGAAGCATTCTTATACTTGTATTAATTATGATTTTAACTTCATATAAAGAATTGCTCGTCACCACATTCGATTCTTCCTATGCAGCAGCTATCGGTTATAGTACTGCTTTTTGGCATTACCTCCTTATGAGCATGGTTTCCCTGGCAACGGTAGCCAGCTTTGAATCAGTAGGAGCAATTCTGGTTGTAGCTTTTTTGATTGTTCCGGCAGCCACCGCTTACCTTCTTACTGACCGTTTTGAATTAATGCTAATTTTGGCTGCAGTATTCGGTATTATTAGTTCAATTTCAGGTTATGTTTTAGCCTCTCAGATTGACGGATCAATAGCAGGTGCAATGGCTACAATGACAGGTTTAATATTTGCCATTGCCTTTATATTTTCACCAAGGTATGGACTAATGAGAAAAAAACAGCGACTGGACAAAATTGGAATGATCATTGATGAAAGTAAAGTTTAGAATTTTCAATAATCTTATTGATAATTTGTACAAACAGGATTTCAGAAAGTTTACGAAAACTAAATCCTTAATATTTCGGTTACCTTTAGAGTTTTTTCTAAATATATTCAGATGAAAAAAGTATTGATAATTTCTGCACTTTCCATTAGTGCATTTCTTTCAGGATTCACTATTCTACATAAATCATCCGGTAATACAACCAACATTTCGCCAAAGTATCCAAATAAGAATGAGGAAGTTAAATGGCTTAGCTATGATGAGGCAGTTAAACTGAATGCTAAAAAACCAAAGAAAATATTTATAGATGTTTATACTGACTGGTGCGGATGGTGCAAAAAAATGGATAAAGCAACGCTAAGCGATCCCAAAATTGCCGGTTATCTGAATAAAAAATATTATGCTGTAAAACTGAATGCAGAAAGCAGCAAAATGATAAAATACAAAGGAAAAGATATTTCAGAAAGAGACCTTGCCAGAAGTATCTTTAATGCAACCGGTTATCCTACGACAGTATATCTTGACAGCAATGAAAACCTCCTTTCTCCTGTTCCGGGCTATTTGGATGTTGATATTTTGGATAAAATTTTACATTATTACGGAGAGGAACATTATAAGACTAAAACCTGGGAGCAATTTCAGCAATCTTATAGTCCCGATGCCAACTAACCCCTTTTAAGTGGAACCCCATAGTACTAACATAGAAAGTGAAGACACAATTGCCGCTCTTGCCACCGCTTCAGGTGTAGGTGCCATTGCGGTAATCAGGATATCTGGTAAAGAAGCCATTCCTGTAACACAAAAGATATTTAAAGGTAAAGATTTAACAACTGCTGCATCTCACACTATTCATTTCGGAACCATACGGGATGGAGAGAAAATTTTAGATGAAGTAGTTGTTTCTCTTTTTAAAGGTCCTAACTCCTTTACCAGAGAAGATGTCATTGAAATTTCCTGCCACGGTTCGGAGTATATCGTAAAACAACTCCTTCAACTGCTAATCCGAAAAGGTGTAAGACTTGCCAAACCCGGAGAATTTACCAAAAGAGCATTCTTAAACGGTCGTTTCGACCTGGCTCAGGCAGAAGCGATTGCAGATCTTATATATTCTGAAACAGAAGCTGCTCACCAAGCTGCTATGAATCAGATGAGAGGTGGTTTTTCGCTTGAAATAAAAAAACTAAGAGAACAACTAATCAACTTTGCATCCCTTATAGAGCTGGAACTTGACTTCAGTGAAGAAGATGTAGAGTTTGCCGACAGGTCTCAATTAAAAAATCTTATTTATGAGATTAAAAGAGTAATTGATCATCTGATCAGCTCTTTTGATGTCGGTAATGTTATCAAAAACGGTGTACCAACTGTCATTGCAGGTAAACCCAATGCGGGAAAATCTACTCTTCTCAATGTATTGCTCAATGAAGAAAGAGCAATAGTTTCTGAAATACCAGGCACTACCCGTGACTTTATTGAAGATGAAATGGTTCTGGAAGGAATTCGTTTCCGCTTTATTGACACAGCAGGACTGAGGGATTCCTCTGACAAAATTGAATCTATCGGTATTGAACGGACCAAGCAAAAGATGAAGCAAGCGAGCCTCATCATTTACATGTTTGATGTTAATTCAACTTCTGAAAAAGAGCTTAAAGAAAATCTTCTCGAATTAAAAAGCTATAATATCCCTCTCGTAGTGGTTGGTAACAAGATTGACAAGGATAAGTCCAACATTATTGAATTCAGAAATTTTGATGGCATCATCTTTATTTCTGCTGCTATGAAGGTGGGCATTGAAGAACTGAAAGCAAACCTTGTGGAAATGGTAAACTTTGCCAACTTTAAAACAGGTAATGTCATTGTCACCAATGTTCGCCACTATGAAAGTCTTGTAAAGTCCAGGGATTCATTAAAAGCAGCTCTGGAAGCACTGGATGATGGCATCTCTGGTGAGCTGCTTGCTCAGGATATCCGAAGCTCCTTAATATACCTTGGCGAGATAACAGGGGAAATAACGACTGATGACTTACTCGGGAATATTTTCAGTAAGTTCTGTATCGGAAAGTAATATGTAGATATATCTAATAAAAAGACCAGCTTCTGATAGCTGGTCTTTTTATTTCTTTCAGTGCGTTTCAATATCTAAGGATCTATAGTTTAACTATAATTAAACATCCCTCCTATAGAGCTTCATCATCCTTATCACTCAGCTTACCTTTAGGCTTAACCTCCTTAAATAAACCTCCCTTGGGATCCAGATAACCTTTATTGGAAATAGGTGTCAGTAATAATAAAACAAGAAAATTTACAATACAAAGAATAAGAGAGATCTCTGCTCTACCGAATCCTATACACATACCGATAGCAGCTGTATTCCAGATACTGGCTGAAGTCACAATCCCCTGAACATCCCCCTTTTCTTTTATAATCATTCCTCCCCCAATAAAGCCAAGCCCACTGAGCATCCCCTGCATCGTACTTCCAAGTATTGAAGGATCTCCGTTGCTAAGACTTACTCCTTTGGCCAATATTACAAAGCCGCAACTTGCCATAGATACTATGGGAAATGTACGAAGTCCTATACTATTTACGCCCTTCCCTCTTTCCCATCCAATTGGTATTCCTAAAATCAAAGCAATAAATATCAGTAATAGTGAATGGCCAAAGGTCTTTAAACTAAAGCCAACAAATTGAATAGGTTCATCAATAAATTCCATAGGTGTTTTATTTTGTTATGGCCAAGCGTAATCTACCAACTTCAAAAGATAATCCAATTGATCTGTCCCCAGTTGAATTTATAGTAATATCAATACTTGTGTTTATGACAAATGTTCATATCTCTGTACTGGAAATCCTATTTTATTCTTTTTAATTTATCCCTTACTTCTATTAATGCAGGCTTTGCTAAAACTTGTCTCTTAGATTCAAGCCTTAATCAACTATGAAAAAGAACATGTGCACAATATTGCACCATAAATGCAATTATCCCTCCCAATCACTCGTATAAGCAACAACCTTACGACCATTATTTAATTCCGGATTAATAATGAATACTTCTATCTCAATCCCATCACCGAATATTGTCCTAATTCCTTTTGAAATTTCACTCTTCAGATCTTCATTACTCCATCCTTTAAAAGTCAGCTTAAAGTCTTTTGACTGATGCATTTTAAAGCCTGCCAGAGGCAGCTCTGCCATGGACCTTGAGATTTCAATATTATTAACTCTGTTACCATCTTTAGTATAAAACAATACAGGGTTTCTTGCTTCCAAATCAATCAAATATGGAATACCATCTTCAATTTCCAGTGAACAGAAGTCTCCTGTACGATACCGTATTAAAGGAAGAAACGGATTATTGCCACCAGTAATAACAAGCTCTCCCCTTTCACCATAAGGCAAGAGAACATCATTGTGCTCATCAAATATTTCAAGATACAGATCATGACGAATAGCCCTATGCCTGTCTTTATCTGCAAATGCAACCATTCTGCATTCAGTTAGTGAATAGATGTCCAATACAGGGCATTTAAAGTAATCTTCCAATCTTTTGCGTGTACCTTCTGTAAGCTTCATAGCTGAAGAAACGATGGCTTTGGGTTTTAGGCAGGGTTTTAATTCAAGCAAATCAATGAAAGCAAAGGGATCCCCCGTAAGGACCTGAGGATTATATTTCTCAAGATATTGACTTCTATGAACAGGCGACTTCCAGTCTGCTGGATTAAGATTAATTTTCAATACACCTGCCCCATCCATATAAGTGGATAAAGAAGCATAAGTAAGTGTTGCGCTTTGGGAACATATCAATGCTACTGCAACTTTATCTGACCCATAATCTAGTTTAATATCGTAAAGATCAAGAATGGATTGCAACTGAAGAAGCCAGCAAGCCTGAGAAACCGGATCAAATACCACATCCATTGCAGCGCCTGTGGTTCCGGAAGTTTGATACACCAACAAATCCTCGATACTTGCGTCATCAGATACAAACTCCCAGGGGGTGGCGCTTATATGACTTCTATTAATAGTAGGTTGATCAAGAAAGTGTTTCTTCCTGTTTCTGTAAAAATCTACAGTGTGTCTGCACCACGAAGTATACGTTTCGATCCAGTCAGGTAAAATTCCCTTTTCCCAAAATATCTTATTGACTCGAATATTCTCAGCATATTGACGGACACGCTCAAGATGATCATGAGATAGTCTGTCACCGCTGCTGAAATTAAACAAGGGAGCTAGCTCGTCCTGTCTAAGCTTATTCAGAAATGACAGATCACTGATTAAAGGAAATCGTTCCTTATCACTTAGGCCTACAACCGGCTTTTTATTCTCTGCCATAAACATTTGCTGCTTCTCTGGCTTTTGCCTCTTCCATTTTTCTTCTGATCTCTATTATCCTCTCAAATGCTTTATTGGATTTTTTTAGAACCTGATTTCTTTTAATCGTATCCAATGCATCAAGCCTTTCATGAGCTTCTTCCTTCGTTTCTCCATCAGGAATCAGTTTGCATCTTTTTAAAGCAATGCGAACAAATTCTTCAGTTCTGTCCTCATCCTCCAGCCATTGACGGTATGGCACAAATGGACTTACTTCAGATAAATCCTGAAATAAAAAAAGAGAAAATTTATCCGTAAGTTTTTTTTCCCCTTTAAACGTATCAAAAGAAAAAAGCCAACAAGCGATATGAACAGACTGGAGATAACTGTCATCAAGGCCCTCTAATGAAATTACTGGAGGAAGCTCTGAATCAGAAACATTAAAACTTCCATATAAATTTCTGAAAGTATCTTTTATAAGAATTTCTGTAAGGCTCATGTCTCCAGGCATTGCATTGACCTTTTGCAAATACTCCTCCGGACATTTCTTTAAATGATTCACTAATGAATATACATCCATTGTTAACTGCGCTTTTTAAAGTGGTAATGATCCTGTGAAAACTCAGCAGCAAAAGCCAACAACTCCTGTTCATTTGTAACATAATATATATGCCAACCCATATTCATTAATCTCTTCACCTCTTCCTGTCTCCATTGTCTATTGGAGTGAAGTACAAGCGTACCAACACCTCCGGCATTTTTTAGCGCCCTTTCAATAATCGACCAATTACTTTCCCACTCACTAGTATCCTTCGCATCTTTTGTTGCATCGAGCATACTAAAGATATCATCATCTGTAACAATTACTATATGAGATTTCTTTTGCACTGGTTTGTCAAAAGGAGTTTTCAAACGAGGAATACCAAAAGAATACCCTGTTCCAAGATAAGAAGTAAGTAAAGTTAAAACCTCTTTATCAGAAGAGCTAAATCCTTTGGTCTCCATAAAACTGCCGGGTTCTCCTGAAAGACAACCCATAACTTTAGCACCTGCCCTTAGAGCAGATAACCCTATTACGATAGCTGCAAGAACAGGCCAAGAAAAGCGTACTCTGGGATTGCCCATAGATCCGGAACAATCAATTCCTATATATACATCTAATGGGATTTTAGTTTCATTATCATCTTTATCTTCACCATAAATCCTCTTTACAGTATTGAATCCTGGAAAAATTTCAGGAGCAGAAATTGCGGTTTCAATCCAGTCAATTTCATCTAAAGAGTCTCCGACATTCCAGCTTTCAGTGCCTTCAGGTAGAGAAAGCGATATGGGAGTTGAGTTTTCCGTTGGAAAGTCTACCAAATGCGGTAATGCTATTTCACGGTAATAATTATTGATGAGCTCTTGTTCTTGAGCATTCGGGTTAATCTGTTTTAAAAGGTCAATATATCTTCCCGGATTCATGTACCTTTGCCTGGGTCCCTCGCCTCCACTATCATTCTTACCTGGTAAACGACCACCTGCAAGGCCTTTACCATTTTCCCCTGTAGCTTCAGTTCTGGGATCTATAACACCGGCAATTTCTTCAGGATCAATTCCTGTAAGGCCTGACAATGCTCCTCCACCCATTCCTGCCTGTTCAGCATCCAGCACCAGAACAAATGATTGTCTTCCTTTCTGATACTCCTTATCTTCCATAAGATAAGGATACATAAGTGCAGCATAACGTCCAGCTCCGTCAAGCCATTGACGGGAATAACTTCTGATGAGTGACGATGCCAAAGAAGCATCGGCATCCAATGCAGGAGTTAATAGATTTGCAGACTTCGCCAGTGTTCCTTTTTTCAATTTCCAGAGGTATTCGTATGTGCGCATGTAAAATGTCCATACTTTTGAAGTTTCCTCTTCTTTATTAATCTGCTTGTAAACCCCCTCCATATCCAGTCCCTTTGTTCTTTGCAGACTATCATTAATCAGAAGATCTGCATAAAGATTTGCAACAAATGGTGTTCTATCTTCAATGCCAGCAAGTGCCCATCTTATCCTTGATAGCAAACCAGCATTGTCTCGCAGATTGGCAGGAGTAAAAAAATGATGACCAATTTCATGGGCAAGAATTTCCATTGCAAAATCATACACTCCCTCTTCCACAATTTTTTGCAAATCAATAACAATCCTGTGGTCTGTTAACCTGATCATTGCAAAACTACCTGTAAGGCCCTCCGCTGCTGCCAGATCGGATGTAAGACACCATTCGGGTTCACGAAGTTTCACATAAGGATTCCATAGTTGTTTTGCCTTAGGCCAAACAGCTTTCCATTGGTCTAAGATTATCTCTGCTGCTAGTTGTTCACTCATGCTGACCAGCCATAAACATATAAATAATGAGAACTTCTTCTTGTTATTACAAGTGTTGAATTACGGATCACACAGGACGTAATGTCTTCAAAAGGGACTATGGATTCTCCATGTTCTTTTTTAAAAGAAGCAAATGAAGACACATCTGCTTTCTGAAATATAATTTCAGGCAATACGGGAATCTCGGGTAATAATACCTGGCCAAACTGGTCTGCAAAAAATGCACAAGTCACTTTACCATCAGTCACTAAAATTTCATTTTCTATAAGAGCGACCACAGGTGAAGAGAGAAAATAACCTCCATTACCTAAAAATCCACCCGACTCTCCCGCGAATGTGATTTTTTTATAATCTGGCCACTCATATTTTAAAGCATTTTTAAGACTTATGTCTTTAGAAAAAACATCCTCCTGAAACTTCGGCAAAAAGGATAATTCATTGATAACTCTACTCCTAAGATGTGCCATTCCTGCTCCCCATGCATAAACTCTTCCAAGAGTTAACATTTCATCAAACGTATCACAATTACCTATTACCTTATCCATGCGGGAAATCCATAACAATACTTTATCAGGCTGAAAAAACCTGATTGCTTCTATACCGCTATCAATTGCCCTGACAGATCTTGAAGGGTTTGTAACCACTATTGAAGGAATTCTTTTTAACAGCTTCCATGCAGCCATATATTCTTCTTCAAATATTACCCCTGTTTTATTTCCGAGAATTCGCAACAACTCTGAGAAGAACGCTTTGAAAACTACTGGTATTCTTTCTGGAAATAAGGCATCTATTTCAATAATAACAGGTTCTATTACCTTCAACATCCAGGAAGAAATTATTTTGCTATCAAGCGGTCCAAAATGCAATTCATGTGCTCTGCAAAGCAAGTTATAGGAATCTTGATTTTCCCTTAAATATTGTACGAGCGGCGCATACTTTATTTTTTCCATTGCAGCCAGCGTCTGTAATTGGTATATCTTTGATGAAGATATTTAAGCTTAAGAATATCATCAAGTCTGTATCCATAAAGCTTTTTCTCCTGAGCCCACTTGTTCAGCTGTTTTTCAATCTCCAACAGCCTTTTATCGATCTCTTTCATGGAAACATTTTCGAGCCCTTTTTTAAACTCAGCATCCATTGTCTCTACAGGATCATCTTTATCCAGATTCTGACTCATAAATTCTTCACAGGATAAATCAAATACTTTTCTCAACCAGACAATACGGTCTACCCTGTAGCTTTCATTTCCAGGCTGATCAAAGAATGGTGATTCAAGATGCGGAACTAATGTATCATGAAGGATAAAAGGAAGAATCTGTCTTACGTCTTCCAGTTCTACCTGACTGTTACCCCTGAAATAAGCCATTGCTTTAGCATATATGATTAATGTCATGATCTTGCGGACAGACATACCATTGATAGTCTGAGAGCCGAGGTCCTTCACATGATCTTTACCGGTTTCCCGTCTGAACAAATTTTTAAAATCAAGGCCGGAAAGCTTTGCAGTGTCTTTGGTCATATATTCCAGCTTATCAGATGCTGCTTCAAAAAACTCAAACTGTCTGCAGAAAAATTCAATGCGCTTTCTAACCGCGACAGGTAAAGTCACATTTCTGATCTGATCATTGATAGTATCCATCTCCTCTTCTGTGAAGATTATCTCTTCAGGAATCATTGCTTCAGGTTTGTAGTTCAGTTCAATCCTTCTCTGAAGGTCATCAATAAACCTGGTATTAAAATGAAGAGCACGGATTACAATATCTATTCTGTCTTTAAGCGCTTCAATAACCTGATAGGTTCCACCTCCTGCATCATCGTTGGCAGTGAGGTACCACGCTGAAGGAGGGCATTCAAATATCTGATCAAAGATCTCTGCATAGTTATCTGATAAAACTGTAAGCAAAGCGGACTGTGTTCTTGTAGGAATACGGTTATATTCATCAATGATTTTAATCCTCATACCAAGCCATTTTCTCCATGCAATTCTGATATCAGAAGTTTTCTCAGCCTTTACCATATCAGCAGGTAAAGGATGACCAAGTAAATCTGAGATGGTCATTTGTGGCTGCCCATGTTGAATAGCTCTTAGAACATCAGTCTTGGAATACCCCGCCAACAGTCCCATAAGTATAGATGTTGCAGTCTTACCTCTGCCAGGTCCGCCGACTACAAGACACTTTCCACGAACTGCAAGAGTAAGCAATGGGACAAGAACAAAGCTTGAATAACTTTGACCATTTGGCAAAACTACCTCAACTTTACTATCTCCGAAAACGATTCTTTTAGAGTTTCCATCTTCATATTCAATATCATAAAATGGGCTTATAATAGCTGAATTTGTAATCCAGAAATAAGCCTGACGTAATTTTTCATCCAGACCACTCTTCCCGTTTTCAAGGGAAGTCTTTTCTTCCCCCTCATACAAATCTCTGATTTCAAATTTATTATTCCCCTCCGACTCCTGCGGATTTGTTGGTGCAGAAGGTACTTTTTGAAAAAGTCCAAATGATTTTTTTATAAAATCGCTCATATGTTAAAACTGTTTCAGCTATTGCTGTATAAATTGAAAGTCACTATAAAACTGGAAATTTCTGAAAAGTCTTTAGAACCTTTTTAACCTTATTTACTCTTTCAGCAAGTGAACCACTCAGTAAAATATAAGGAATATTTCTGACAATCAGGTCTTCCATGATTTGTATCTGAAACTCAGATCTCTGAACATCCCCTGAACGATCCCATGTGTCTTCATAAGGTATATCTGTATCACATAAGAAAAAAAGATCATATCTTTTCTCTGCTTGTTTGGCTAGCAAATTTAATCCACCACTTACCTCATTATGATAATATAAAGAAAACATATAGGTCGTTATAGCATTGGTATCTGTAAATAAATATTTATTTGCCATGTACAGTTGCTGATCTTCCCGAAGTAAATGTCCTTCTGCTATTTCGGTCAGCTGATTCAGAGAAAGTCTTCTGTCTTCTTGGTGTAATTCCCAATATTCACGGCCATATTCAGGCATCCAGACTGTATCATAATCTTCTGCGAGCTTTCTAGCCAAGGTAGTTTTTCCTGTTGACGGAGCTCCCAGGAATACCACATTTATTATAAAATCCTTATAAACCACGGGAGACAAATAATTTTTATTTAAAAAAACATCCTCTCTCACCAACGTTCCTGATACTGGTACTACAGTCCTTGACCTATCTACTTCTCTATTTACTGCGCCAAGAGCTTTACTCATATGATCTCCATAAAATTCACTTGAAAAGAAATGTGTTATTTTTCTTCCATTTAGCAATCCAGAGATATAATCTTCCTGGATTTTTTTTATTTCAGGTGTATCACCTGTAACAGCAGGACCATTTATTCCTTCTATTACTTCAACCTTCGGATAAAGTGAACGGATCCAAGATGCTCTCACTTTTAATGGTATATCCGTCACCTCAGGTGCATCATAGACTACAACGATAACATGATCTGTCTCACGAATAGCGGTTTCAATAATGTATTGATGGCCTTTATGCAAAGGAGCAAATTTACCAAGAGTTAGTCCTGTAGTTTTCATTTAATCAAAACAGATTTAGTCTGATAATAATCTTTACGCCATTCCACAAGTCCCATAATAGCCAGAAACAGGAATACTATATACAAGCCTGTAGTCCAATAAAGTTCTTTATACCAATAAACATAGACAGCCACAACATCAGTAATAATCCAGAAAATCCACGATTCAAGCTTTTTCCTTGACATGAGCCACTGCGCTATCAAACTACCGGACATAATAAAAGAATCCGGATAAGGAAAAGAAGCATCTGTATATCTTGTTAGTAAAAATCCCAGTATAAAAGATGAGATTAAACATACAAACACATACATATACATAAACTTACCTTCAGTGCTTACACCAGAAGATTGAGTACCTGATTTGTTCATGGACCAATGATACCATCCATAAATACTAAGGAGGACATAAATGACATGCAAAACCATATCTGCATAAAGTTTTGCCTGGTAAAAAACAAAAATATAAAGAAATACCTGAACAAGGCCGGCTGGCCAGCAAGCAATATGCTGCCTTATGGTCAGCACTACACAAATAATTCCGAAAATTGTTGCTATGATTTCTATTTCAGACATGTAACTTTAATAACATTATTATAACCTTAGTCCATATTTATAAATGGTTCAGTCCTGCATCTTTTTTCAGAACTACTGACTGATCCCACATTATAAATATACTACATATAAAAAATCAGAACAACCTAATATTAATTTCGTTTCTAAAAATAGATTCAATAAAAAGCATTTACAAAAATAAAAGCGTGTTGTACTTCCTGGTGTTAGAGATTAAGCTGGTTCTTCTTAAACTTGAGTTAATAAAATATTGTTTTTCTGTAGCTTTCAACAATTAAAATAATGCAGGCCTATTCCTGATTTCGTTTTTTCGATGTTCCCAATACGCAATCAACTCTTCAGGCTGCATCGTCTTCATTTGCTTCCATTTGATCTTTGGATCGTAATAGTAATTTTTGCTTACTTCATGTATAAATGATTTAGTGTCATTTAAAAACATATTTAAGTGTTTGTAATCGCTTTCTTTAAATTCTTCTAAAAGCTTATCAATTATTGAATCGGCACAGGATTCATGCAGAATCATTGATCTGGTAAGTTCAAGAATAGCTTGTTTTTCGTTATTCTGAAACAAGGCAATACGCATGAGTAACTCATAGGGATAACTCAGAAAACCTTCTGATTGTATTTCTACTTCATCTGCAATTTGTTTTAAATCGGATAATCCTGGTTTGACAATATTCCCTTCATAAGTATAACAATATTCCAAAAATTCTGCATATCGAAGATTCATTGAGGGATTGTATTTTATCTGTTCAAAGTATTTCTTATAAATGGCCTGAGCTTCCTCCATTGCCTTGTCTGCCATTACGGATCCATGTTTTATTAAATTGATTTCTGCAATCTCTTTCCATAGATTTGCAGTGTAATACACTTCCAGAGCACAATCGCTTGAAGCTCTCAATAGTGGCTCATATAAAGAAATTGTCTTTAATAAAAAGTCAACACGTTTATTTGCTAATCCTATTTGATTGAAAAACTGAGCACACTCATGCAAATCCATATGACTGGTTTCTTGCGGATTATAGGCCAGTGCTTTTTCAGCCCAACATAATGCAATCATTTCAGGGAAAATGCCATTAATCTTTTTCCAATCAAGATATTCTTTTAAATGCTGATAAGCTAAGGCTATCGGATAAGCTATAGATGCGCCATAGGTAGATTCCAAAACAAACATTTCCCGCTCGCATGATTCTCTGGCTTTGAGTTGCATATATTGCCAATGTCTATCACCACTCAATGGCATATATATTAATTGCAATAAGGTAGACCATGAAGCTTTTTCAGGCAAAAAAGCCGTTGCTTTTTTGATTTCGGTTAATGCGTGAGACCAATGCATAAAGGCATGACGTGTATCTACCTCCATCACCATGCGGTGAGCAAGTGAAATCAATCTGTGGATTTCCAATGCTTCATTCGGATCAGAAAGGAGGTAGTTATTGAAAGAGTCAATTGTATCTTCCAAAATAAATGGAGCCTTTTCAGGAGCGTCATTACAAGCCTGCTCTAGTAATATATGCAAAGCAAAACTGCGATGCTGCCACTTTTTTTCATCCAACAAAAGTTCCATATTCTCAACCATGGGTAATAGATGCTGCATACCTGCTTCAGTTAGCTTGCCACAAGCATGGTCATAGTTCATATCCCAGAACAAATTACTATATCCGTTCAATGCCAGATCTTCCTTTTCTAACCTGGAAGTATAAACAGTTTTAGTTTGTTCAAAAAGTTCATTTAAACCTTCGATGTCACAATTGGAAACAAATCTTTTAATTTGCTCATGAAAAACTGAAACCTCATATGGCTCATTTAATAAGTGATTTGTGACAACTGTGTGCTGAAGATAAGTCATATAATTATCGTCAGATATAGACTGAAAATACTCTTCACCAATGAAATAATACTTGAAATAAACATGCTCCTGATCAGATACTGTTTGCTTGCGAAGAGCATTCAAGCGGAGCCGTAATTCTTCGATCGAACAAAACTCAAAATTGGACTTTGTTTCGGGAGCTATTCCCGAATGCTCAATCACGACGAATGGGAAAGTTATTATTGCAATTTCATAGCAATAAGCATGAGCTTGTATTTCGGATGTCAATGTATTCAAATAAGCAATAGCTTGTTCTTTGCAAGAACATATAGCAACCAGCCATGCCTCTGTTTGTTGCTTAACTTCTATAACGTACATACTAAAAAATTTAACTTACAATGCTCATATGAGTAAGTAACTATATCGTTTATTTTTTAAGACTTTTCATATAATCAAACAAATGCTTATACTCAGGTGGTAGTTTATTTTCCAACACATTTCCATCATTGATGTATAATTTCTTCATCCCAATCATCGATTCCGGGAGGGTTGTTATATTGTTAAGAATTATAGTTAAGTATTCCAGCTGGTCTAGTTTATCAATATCTTCTGGTAAACTTATTAGTTCATTCGCACCAAGATCTAATCGCCTGAGGCCCTTTAGTTCCAGAATTACAGATGGAAAATCTTCTATTTTATTTGAAAATAAATTCAATTCTTTAAGTTCATTCAGTTTACCTAGTTCGGGAGAAATTTTCTTTATGTTACCATAAGTCATTGACAGCTTTTGAAGCTTTGGAAAATTTGAAATGGCATCAGGAATTTCAGTTATCGCAGTACTCATCTCCAGATGAGTCAGATTTTTCAAACGTTCTATTTCTGGAATCCATGTATTGATATGTTTAGCTCCAAAGACTAATCCCTTTACACTATCCGGATCCAGCAATGCTTCCTGCAGGTTTATAGGCAACTTATTAAAATACTCTTCTTTCATGTCTGAGGGGATATCGGAAGATGAATTGGAAGTCGTAGCTGGTCGCACTACAAATACTCCTCCTCCCATCCGATTGTCACCCATATTTTGGGAAGACTCTATAAATACAAGTGAATGCTCGGTTCTCAAATGCTTAGGTAATCTGAACGTACGAAGTCCTAAATTATAATTGGGAATAAAATCTACCTTTACAACCTCTAAAATCTTTATTTTAAAAACATCTCCCTTCACTTTAAAACGAACATAAGTAGTACCTGAAGCATCACCAGGAACATATATCGGTATCCCTCCGAGCTTCATGATTCCTTGCCAACCGGAAGAGTAATCCTTTATGTATCGTTTAATACTAAACTCCTTATTAAATCCTAATCTCCAATGCACAAAGGGATTGGTAACTGTAGTTTCAAGCGGAATCATATCGAGTGATGGCTCTGATTGCGGATATGCTTTATGGTTGCGAATTGCTGGAGTATAGCAATCGTCAAAATTATTAATGGTTCGGTCTTCCTGAGAAGTGCGGAACATACGACCATTTCGCAAGCCTGAAAGCAAAATTTCAACCTTACCCTCGCGTTTGAATATTACACCTGCCTGATGGTCATTATCATTAGATGTACGGAGATTAACGAACTCTACATACTCAGCGGTTTTGTATAATTCCAGATAGTTTTTTTCAAAATCTTCTTCACTGAAATCCAGCGTCGAATTATGTATTTTATGATAAGCTATTGCATCAGTTTTTCCTGTTTCAAGAAAAGGGATATAATTGTAGGGACCGTAAAAGCAGCCACTGCGATAAGAAAAGTTTAAGGGTGTTTCAAATGAAAAAATAACAGATCCTATTTCGTCCAGCAATGAATAGGCATAACCTTCCGTCTTTGCATATGTTTCATATACTCTGAAGCGACCATTTTTGTCAAGGCTTGAATAAACCAAGTATTGTTTTAATGAAGGGATATAAAAATAGCGAGGATAATACACACGACCACGAAGGACTGGCCCCAGCTCATATTTGCCGGAACTACTTAATATTGTATTGCGGAACAGGTACTTATATTTCAAGGTATTTTGTGCTTGCGCAACCAGGAACAAACCGAGTAAACATATAGGAAGCAATACAAAAAGTCCTATCACCTTAATCATCTTATTTATTTTGTTATTGTCACAATTTCAAATTAAAAGATTTTAAACTTATTATTCTTTAAGATAATACTTATACCATTCTGAGAGGTTCTCTGAAATTGCTTTCATTTTTCCCAGAAGAACATTTTGGGAATACATTTCTTCAAGCAGAGGAATCAGGTTTTCTATATTAAATACATCATGATCCATATCAATGGCTGCAAGGTATTTAAAAATTGTATCCAAGTAGTCCTCCCCCATTTTGGCCAATTCAAACACTGCATAACAAAGAGCTGTTTCTTCAGGATTTCTATAAATATATTTAACCTTCGGATACTGAATAAACTTTTCAATAATAGATTGAATCTTATCCTGAGAATCTTCATGCTTAATTGCCTCAGCAAAGAAATCAGGCTCTTCAAGTGCTTTTCCTTTCAAATCAATTACAGAAAAAATCAAGACTTTTGCGAAATTCTCCCAATCAGATACTGCTGCTTCCATTTGCGTTAATGCATCCAAAATACTTTCTTTCGTAGAAAGATCTTTTACTTCGATCTTAATTTCATTTCGTTTGGGAATTTCCTGTTTGAAGTCTTTCTGTGTTTTTTCCGAAGAAGCAATGATTCCTTTGTTGTCGATAATTTCTTTTAATATATCCCCCTGATTGCCATTAGCACGAGCTGCGATTGCATGTTTTAATGCTTCTTTAGGCTTGCGTAATTTATAATAAATTTCAGCTACATTGGCGACATACATGGGATCATGTGGGGCAATTAATGCCGCTTTTTTGAAATACACCAAGGCTTCTTCATACCGGTTTTCAACATCCATAGCACATCCACTTAGATTGTATAAGCGAGCCAGGGTAATAACATCATGAGATGCTTTATCAATATATGAATTCTGTTTTGTCAGATACGCGTCAACTCCTTCTCTGAGCCAAAGCAAACGTGCCTGCAGAAAATATACCTGGGCAAAATTCGGATCAATAACAAGCGTAGCAATGGCTTTTTGTTCAGCCAAGTCCCAGTCTTTATTTTTAAGATCATTCCAGGCAGCTTGGAGCAAGGTAAGCTTAGCCTTTTCTTTCAAAGCAGGAACGTCTGTCTTTTCCTTAAACTTTTCCTGATGTTGAAGAGTGGAGAGCACCAATGGTTCAACCAATGAAGCTAATTCCGGCCTATTCTGAATGTGATGGTAAGCATAAGTAATAATTTGCTGGGCTAAAATACGATCGTGCTCATAATCCGTATCTAATGCTATATTCTCTGACAATAGTAAAACATAATTTGTTATGAAATCTGGACCGAATTCTTTTGACCCTTTTTCCCATAGTTGTTCAATGGTATTTCTCCAGGAGTTTTTATAGGGCTCCAGTGCCTCTTCTAAAGGCCAAAGCGGGCCTTGATTTTGGGCATAATAATTAATCAGACGTTTTAACTTCTGCTCCCTGTAGATGGAAACCAAAAAGACATTCTCATCTTCATATTCTTCATCTTCATCAAACAAGCTATCATATTGTTCTTGAACTTTGAGTGCTTTAGTTATTTTTTTCTGCACCAATTCAGGCATGCGTTCATGACCTAACTTGTATAACATGGCGTAAACTATCGCGATTTGTTGCTCTGCTTCTCTATGTTTGGATGTATCTGAAGCAGTTTCAAATTCAGTAAGTCTTTCAAGAAGCTCCTGCTCTAATGGTCTCAAAACCTCTGCTGGCAAAGTTGAGCAGTCGATACCACTATTATATCCTTTGTAAGTATCGTAATTGAAGCCTTCTGCTATATTCAAACGAAGATACTCAAGTAATGTAGGATGACTCAGGTGTCCGCAATTATAGACAATCCTTAATTGTAAAAAATCATCAAAGAGGTTGAGATTCGACATCAGGAAATATCTTACGTCAGAATCCTTACCAAACTCATCCCAAAGTCCATGAGTATTATTAACAAATTGCCCTGTCAACAAGTGATCAACAGAATAGACTGCAGGGAGGTCTTTCAGATCATAATGCAAGAGACCGAATTTGATACCATTAAACACAATCTCTCTGACAAGTTTGCGGTCGGGATGTGAACATAAAATTTTGAATGCAGTGGTTCTCAACTCATACGTCTCATCGTTGTTTTCATAATACCCATTCTGCGCCTTGACTTCCCTTTCAATATACTCAGGAGCATAGGTAGGCCTTAATATATAAGTAGGTACAAATCCCGAATCTCCTAGATTTTCGTTTTCAAATAACTCACCAAGCATAGATCTCAGATCGGAATCCTCGTCTCTGGGAGCAAACTTATTTGTTAACCCTGAATGATTTGAAGGTATGTAAATTCTTTTGTTTAAAATTTCCAACAACTCATTTAAGCTTACTGTGTCTTCAGCGATTTTATCTCTTAGTTTTTTTATCAGATTTTCGTTACGACTAAGAATTATCTGTTCTATCGTATCCTGTTTTGTTTCCTTGTATTGACTGCGAAATGGACTCCAGTATTTTGAAGAATTATACAAGTAAGTTGCTTCTCTATCTGTTATCACCAAGACATGACGAGCAGCCATATGGACAAATAAAGGCTCATGAATAAGCTTCTTAATTATAGCATTACCATCATAAACCAACTGCATGAATAAAGGATCAAATTCTCTTTCTTGTACTATTGTGCAATAAGGGTGTAGATATAGAGAACTGAAAACTATTGGTAACTCATGAGGTTTAGCAGTGTTTGCCATGACTGCCAGGCTTGAACTTTCATGAAAGGCAATTTCAATTTCCCGATATAAAGGTTTGTAGTGTAAATGTACTTTACCAATACAAAAATCAGGATAGTTTTCAATCAAATACTGAAAGCATCTATTTACCAAGGCTTCTACTTCTGTATGTATATCTATTTTTTCAACAGGTGGAGATAATCCTTTTTCCCAAAAAATAATTTCATACCCTGAATAGGTTACAAGCACATCATCACAATAAGCTGTAGCCAAATTGCCTATTGCACGTTCGTAGATATGATTTTCGGAGTTCAGGCTTTCCAACCAATTTGTATAAGAAGGTTGCTCGTTTTTAATGTTTAAAGTTCTTAATAAGAATTCTTCACCTGTACTGATGATAGGCACCTCAGGCTTTGGAGCAAAATAATATGTAGGAGCTAACTCCTCCCCTACATAACAGATCCATTTGGGAGCCGATGGATTTGAAATATCAAATACTGATTGACTAACCATAAAGTTATCAATGAACTCTAAATGAATATTAGCTGGGGTTCTTCCTTCTATTAAGGTAGAAAGTATGAATGGTTTGATTTTATTGCTAATGTCTATCAAAATTAATAAGCCAGCATCAGCGCATACTACTAATAGATTCTGGTGTATAAATAATTTGTAACCACTTACGATATATAAAGCTTTAGAAATACAAACATCAGGATTATTCAACGTATAAATTTCCAGGTAGCCGTTGTTGCTTACATATAAATACTCGTTTGTTAGCGCGACAGATTCATACTTTGGTTTTACACTTTTATTCTTATATATAACATCTCTTTTTTCAATTGAATGTACCGTTACTGAATAAGTGATAATCCCGACTTCTTCATAAGGCATATACAATACTCCATTTGAATACAAACAAGAAGACACTTCAGGTTTCCCTTGTAATTCTTCCGATTGAAGGATGTTTAAAATCTTTTCGTCAGTAAGTTTTCCAAGTAGTAATACATATTTATTACCATCATTTTGAATGGCTATAAAAGTATCTGCTTTAATTGGGCATACCCACTTATATCCTTCTATTCTTATCTTATGATTCAGATAATAAGAATACTCATACTTGCTTTTTTCTATTGGTGCTTTTATATTTTCAGAAACAACCAAAGCATTTTTATTCATTGAAGCCTCTGCTTCTTTGTTTTGTATTTTCTCTTTTAAGAGTAAATCATAGGCATCAATAATATAATCTGCATCAGACAACTCCTGCTTTATAAGCATTTGCTCAAAGGATTCATAAGCAGGGACATGTTGCAGATAAAACAAGGCTTTGTCAGGCTGATTGAGTAGTACATATACTTTTGTAAATATGACCGAAAGCAAGCGATGCTCAGTAATGTTTTTATATTCAGCTAAAAGAGGATATAAGTCAGCTTCTACTTTCTCTAAATAATCAGAACTAAGGTTTTCTCTGAGTAACCACAATGTATTTAACAACTCAATTGTTACTTGTTCTTTATTGGCCACAATGGTTGTCTTCAATGCATCATATTCTTCCTTCTTATTGAGCAAAAACAAGGACACGAGCAGTTGTATTGAATCGGACACTGAGATGTTTTTTGATTTGCTAAGCAAATCATAGGATTCCTGAAAACGTCCCAGATAAAATAATTTTGATGCTAGATAATCTTCAGCCTGTTGATATTGTTCCACTGTTTTGGGCAACAGTTGTAAATATAGACGGAAAGCTTTCTCGCTATAAGAAAATATGGTATGCAGGTTCTTGTATGAAATTCTAAAATTGCATTCTAATACGGAATCCAGCCAATACTGAAATCCTGTTATATCCAATAACGGATCAGGAATCATATTTATGTCCAGAATCTTTTCAGAATGCTGATTTAGAAAGTTTTTAAAAACTTCAAACGTTTCTTCATTAGACAATTCTCCCTTCTCAATATCATTAAGTTCCGCAGACAACTCCCAATTCGCAAATTCATCCACTAATCTTATCTTTATTTCGTCGCCTTCTACCCATGCATATATAATTTCAGAAATATCTAACGTTAATGCCTCGCTTTTCTTTTCTGACTTTTCATACAAGGCTTCATTTGGGAGAAACAACTGAAAGCCACTTTTATAAATTTTCAAGTAGGGACGAGATACCTGATAGTTAGGTAATGAAAGTCTTGCTTTATAAAATGGCCCTTCTCCCATCGGATGATTAAACCCTTGAATGGTAAGATTGTATTCCAGGTTGTATGGAATCTTAAACGTAGCAAACCCTACAACGTAACTGAAATCCTCTGGTGAAAAAGAAACAGCCACAGCACGAATGGCAGCCTCTATTTGAAAAAACAGTTCTTCTCGCAGGCAAATTAAGTACTCCTGATATGCTTCTTCCAGAATATGCAAATGACCGAAGGTAATTGAAGGAGATACAACCTTATATTTTGACTGATACGCTTTTGCGTGTTCAATATAAGAACTACTAACTTCCGATTGCTTCTCCAAAGCTGCATCAGCTAGATCAAGCCATTCTGAGATATTGATTTTACCTATAACCGTTAGAGTCTCTTCGTCAAAATAGGTATCCCAATCATTTCGAATATAAACATTCAGTTTCTCAAAGCCATTATCTGGTGACAAGATAACCATCCGAAGCTTTGCAGGATCCAATTGATCTGAATGCATTGCATACTTAATGATTTCTTTTAATTCCTTCTCTATCGTATCGGTAAGTTGTAAATGCATAATAAGAAAAATAAGGAATTATGAAAATCAGATAATTTCATAATGCCTGACACATTTTTAGATAATATAATATGAAAAAAAAAATTGAGAATTTAAAGCAATTTCTCAATGGAGTGAAGCAGTAATTCCTTTTCTCTTTCACCACTCAGGTTAGCTATTTTAGCAAGAGCAAGTGTTAATTGTTTATTTTCCAGGGTTGTTTGATTTGTTTTAGCAGCCTGTATCTCTATGTTTGAAATATTTAATGCTATTGCATTTTTGCCCATTTCGTCTTTACAGAGATTTTTAAAAATGGTTGGTAAAGCTTCTACCATTTGTAACACATGACTTCTGTTTTGCTCCGTCATGGATGATAGCAAAAGGGTAATCGGTAATGATCTGGAAACAATTTGCAATAATTCATCTTCCACCAATTTGGTTTTACGCTTTAGTTCAAGCTCTGAAACGAAAACGGGCTGATTTATAAAAATATCGAGATACGTTTTGGGCTCAATTAATGATATAGCAATAATTTCCGAACATCGAACTATGTGTACATTTGATTTTGAATATACATCTGCTTGTTCTAAAAGGAATAAGGTCCCACCTTGATCTGAGCTTTGATAACCTATGACGTTGCCAAAGAATCTGTTTCCTGAATGCAAAGAAACTTCCAGTTTGGGTAAACTGGAAGTTTCTTTTGTATTAGTTGCTAATTCAGACAGGATATTGAACCATGCTGAAAAGTCTTTGAATAAATGTTCCTGATATGATGCAATCACTTCTTATAATAGTTTTTCTACATAAGATGCAATCTGTGAGTCGGTGTAAGAGCTAAAAGTGTCTCCTGCCAATTGAAAATGAAGTGAAAGCTTATTGTCTTTCAACTCCATATTCACAGCCTCTCTCTGATCTGTATTGGTAAGATATATTGTTGACAACTTTTCTTTTAAAGCTTCTTTACCCATATCATCCGAACAGATTTTTTTCACAAAAGACTCTATATCGTCAAATACAATGTCAAGTCTGGAAAGTGGATATTCGTTATAGGCTGTAAAAGAATTCCAATCTATATCAACCTTGATTGGATAGCCTGCTCTATCTTGTAATTTTGTTTCAAACTCAGGAAGTTTGCTTGTTTTGATTTCTTCTGCTAATCTTTTTTCTGCTAATCCCATTTTATTTAAAAAATTTTGTTTTTGTATTAAATAAGTCACTAAAAATCACATAACTAAATCGACATTTTAAAATAAGGATGTCAGAACTTAATTACGCTATTTTATCTGACCCTGAATTTATATAAACTAAAAATTTAAAATCGTTTCATTTTACAAACGATAGGTTTGGGTTTATTAAAGTGAACTTTAATTCTATTATCGTATAAAAAGCAATAGGGACTATAAATTGAAATTTATAAATAGCTTAAAAAATTTCAGGTATCTATAAGTAATATCTAAAGTCAGAGGATTATTGTGATTAGCAAAAAAGTATACCTCCTGGCGGACCATTTATACCAAATTAATTAAAACTATTACAATCTTTTAAACGGCCCTATCCAGGTTTTCTTGTTTATAAATTTTCTTATCAGCTCAAGGTCTTTTATTATGGCCTCTTTATGTGGAATAAGATAATGCTTCTCTGTATTAACAAAACAATTACTGTTATACCAATAATCTGTTCCATCTATTGTAATTTTTAACCAATCTCCATGTACACAGCCACCTAAATAACCTTTTTTGTTCGTATTCAAAATTACTCCTCCAGCCCCTCCGCAATGAATCCAGGTTACAAACAAATGAACTAGAAGATTATCTTTATTGTCAAAAGTTTCATATATCTTCTGCAAGAAAGGAATATTGAACCTCTGTTTTCTGAAGTCATAAAAATCCTGAGTTTCAGATAAAAGATATTCAAGAGTATCTGTATAAGATTTATATAGCCCTCTTTCATCAATTGCTTCAATCTCCTTTGAAAGCAATATTAATTCAACATTTGATAGCTTTAGATAGTATTGAATAAGAGCTGTGGCGAATGCCTCAGAGTACTGAAACATTAATATCAATTGGTTATCGGCACTGATCATTCTGTTGATTTGATAATAAAAATCATCTTTAGGACATCCGATTTCCTGATAAAAATATTTAATCTCTTTGGGAATTGAGATGCCGTGCTTCGCTTCAATACTATCAAAATCCTCCTTACTAATACATGAAATATTAGCATCGGTTAAATTGGTTTCTTTATACTTCTTCCATTTATCATAAGTATTTCTTTTTATTAAATTATCAAGATGCTCACGGTGCTCATTCAATAAGCTCAATGTTAAGTCTTGTTCAGAAAGTTCTAAAGCCATATTCAGAAAAATTAGAAACATGTTCACAAAAATAACCATTCAACAAAGATCCTTTTAAAGGAGCTGATTTGAATGATCGTAAAAACTTTAACGAATTAATGCCGGAAAAGATAATCTCTTTTTTTACTCCAAACAAAACCTTAATAACGCGCTGATAAACAACAAAATAATCACTCTTCAAAATTTTAGTCAAAACTTTTCAATCTCTATTATATTATCGTTAAAAGTTTTCTGCAGTTTTAATTTCCTGTCATTTGTTTTTAAATAAATCCCATAGAGTTTGCTTTTTGTATCATTTGATACAAACTCTAAAAAATAAATCCACTTTCTTGAAGATCAATTTATAAAGCTATTGCCTAAGTATATAATAGTCCGGAACGTCAATCAGCATATAGTGTAGTTCCGATTATCAATTGTCAATGCAACTGCAACTATGTTATGAAAATATTTAAAGATTTATTCATCAAACACAACAATCTGAACGAAAGTAATTTTTACATTTTGTATAGTAACAACACATGCCTAAGCGGTGTGATTGAGATTGTACCTGGATCAGATGGAGGACATGTGGAAAATTCGATAATAAAAGAACCAACCATTGAAGGCCGGTATACTTTGAGAGATAACAGCATCGACCTTCAATTGCAGGATGGTGAATGGATATCATGGAAAAAAATTACAGATGATTTGTATCAGGAAAATGATCGGGAAATCATTCGTCTTACAGATTACAATCTAACTGAAGCATTTCTTATTACCCATCAGAATCAGATTCAGAAAAAAATAGAAGCTGTACAACCTGGCTATACAGTGCTTGACACAGGACTTGAGACTGAAAATATTTTTGTAGCTAACTGGTTTCTAGGTAACACATGCAGTTACTCCTGCAGCTATTGCCCTTCTTACCTTAATGATGGCTCTATCCCATGGACTGACCTTGAGATTCTGAAAAACTTCATTGATACTCTTTTTGAGAAAAAGGCTGGACAAAAAATTGTAATAGAGTTTACCGGCGGAGAAGTCACGCTTTACAAAGATTATGGAGCTCTATGTTCATATATAAAGTCTAAAGGCGGTGTCATTTCAATGATAACCAATGGTTCGAGAACAATGGACTGGTGGAGAAAGAATGTTCAGCATTTTGATGTAATAGCATTCAGTTACCATACAGAGTTTGCTGATCGCGCGAAATATCTGGAGCTTGCCGATTTTCTAAAAGATAAAGTAGACCTGAACTGTAATATTATGACTCCTCCTGGCAAGCTAGACTTCTGCCAGGAACTGGGAGAAGATATTCGTAAGCTGGGCATATATACTGTAAACCTGATGCCATTGATAGAAGATTTGGAAGGTGAACTCCTGCCAGGCTACACACAACTTGAACTTGATGAGATAGATCAATTCAACTCTACTACTTCGGCAGAACCTATTGTCAATAAAACAAAGGTTATCAATAAGAGATCTGATCTTTCAAAGGTTTATCCAGATGGAAAAAGACAAAAGGTATCTCCTCCTCTTCTGGTTTCTTCAAAGGAAAATACCTGGTGGGGTTGGAATTGCTTAAGCGGAGTTACTCAAATAGCCATTAATGCTAATGGTGATATATTCCGCGGATGGTGCATGGTTGGCGGAAAGATCGGTAACATAGGAAACCCTAACTTAAAACTTCCGGACGATCCTGTTTTGTGCAACAAAGAATTATGTCATTGTCATTTTGACTTTTATTCCAAAAAAGAAATTGTATAAACATACTGACATCAATTAAACTGAATTCACTTATATAGATATGTCATCAACCACTAGTTTTTATTTCCAGGTCTATTACAACAGAATGGAGATAAACCGTTTCCTCTTTGAATGCTTACTACCATTACATGAAGAAGCGCCGGAAGAGGATGGATTTGATTTCTTTCATGAAACCAGCTTCCACAGAGGTGATCACTTTAAGATTTATTTTATATTCAAAAAATCTGTAAGTCCTGATTACATAAGAGAAAAATACATTTCCAGGATCAAGCTCTTCTTGCAGGAAAATCCAAGCGCTCCTTTGGACCCAGCCTTCTATTTTCCTGAAAACTTTTTCCTGAGATATCCTAACAATAGCATTCAAGAGTTTGAAATGAACATTAGCATGAATAAATCATTTACGGAAAGTGATTTTATTAATGAAAAACTCCTTGACTTTTTAAGTAGATACACTCCCAACATGCTAGAAAACAGGGGAACTTTCAATGATGATCTGGTTTTCGCAACAGGACTGGTATTGTCAGATTCGGTGGTAACCGTTTTGAGCGAAAGCAGACCTGAAAAAGCAGACTTCTTCGAATGGCATTTTAAAGAGAGCATGCCCACTGCTGATTACTTTTCCAGAAAGGATAAAGAATTAAGAAAGCTTAAGCAGAAACAAATCAAAGAACTTGGCGAGCTTATGCGCAGGAGCTATATTGAACAAAAAGACACTATAATTTCCATGCTTGAGGCTTTTGCTGAGGATGTAGAAGACACCGACTTTTACTGGCTCGATGATTTCAGGAAAGATCTTTTTGCAATTAAGCATATTATCAAGGAAGAGAAAGTTATTTTACCCCATTGGTTCAAATATACTTCCAATACAAAAACAAGGCTTCAGGACCAGGAGAAATGGCCTATAATGGCATCTATCCTCAAACATATTTATACCACCCTTGGCTTACAAGAAGAGAACTCTCTTCAGACATTATATATGCTTAAGGAATATTACAAGGATGTGGAGAAAAAACTGGCTTAGTCTGCTTCATTTAAGTTTAGTAAAACACAGCTCCAATTTGTTCAATAAAAAATCCTCGGAAACGAGGATTTTTTTATTACTTCTGAATAAAGTAATCTAACATCCAAAATCCATTTCCCCTCTAAATTCAGTCCATTTGATATTTTTGCTGACTCCCATGCCTTTCCGAATTAAGCAAAATTCTTTCAAGCTAAAGCGCGGAAATATCTGGCTATAGCCTGGAGGTTATATGCTTTAGCCTGGAAGCTCCATGCTTACTCCTGGAACTTCCATGGGAACTTCTGGAACTTCCGGAAAGCTCCCGGAGGTTCTGGAAATTCATTCAGAAGCTTCAGGAGCACTCCCAGAAGGTGGAGGCTAAAGCCGCAAAGGTGCAGGCTAAAGCAAATTCTTTCCAGGCTATAGCCTAATAGTTACATGCTTTAGCCTGAAAGCTGTCTCGTCCTGAAATAGGTTTACAGGTTTAAACCCTGTAAAAGATGACAGAAATTAAATTTTTAAAGAAAAGAGGCAGAGGAAAAAGAAAGAATACTCAGCCCTATGATATTGGATTAAAGTTGCAAATTATCCAGGAATATCAGTCTGGAGGCATTACCTTTAAAATGCTTTCAAAGAAATACAACATCAACAAGTCGGTGATAAGTTATTGGGTACGAAAATCTGAAGGCAGACTCAGTGCATTAAAATCAATTACATTTAAAAAAGTGGAATTGAATCAAGAGGAAAAGAAAGATCAAAATCAAGAAATAGAGGCTTT